>DVME01000062.1 GCA_018715175.1 Candidatus Limiplasma stercoravium | reverse complement strand
GCTTGCGCAGCGCCTGGCTCATCAAGCGGGCTTGCAGCCCGACAAAGCTGTCGCCCATGTCGCCATCGATTTCGGCGCGCGGCACCAGCGCGGCGACGGAGTCGATGACCACGATATCCACCGCGCCGCTGCGCACCAGGGCCTCGCAGATTTCCAGGGCCTGCTCGCCGGTATCGGGCTGGGAGATGTACAACTCGTCGATGTTGACGCCCAGCTTCTTGGCGTATACCGGATCCAGCGCGTGCTCCGCGTCGATGAAAGCGGCCACGCCGCCGTTTTTCTGCGCCTCGGCCACGCAATGCAGGGCCACGGTGGTTTTGCCGCTGCTTTCCGGGCCGTAGATTTCCACCACGCGGCCGCGCGGAAGGCCGCCCACGCCCAGCGCCATATCCAAATCCAGGCAGCCCGTGGAGATCACCTGCAAATTGCTGTCGGCAGCCACGTCGCTGAACTTCATCACGCTGCCCTTGCCGTAGGTCTTGTTGAGCTGCGCAAGCGCGTTTTCCAGCGCTTTCATCTTGGCCTCGCGCAGGTCGTTTTGCTGACTGGAAATTTCTTTTTTGGGGGTTTCCTTTTTGGCCATGGGGGGGATGCACCTCTTTCGTTGCTGTAATTCAGTCGAAAAACGCGCTGACGGCGTCGGCGATCAGCTCGAGGACATCCGCCAGCCAGCCGGTCTTTTTCTTTTCGGGGGCGCTTTGCGGCTCGGCCTCGGGCGGCTTTTCCTGCCGCTCGGGGTGTTCCCACCAGGCGTCTTTCTTTTTCACGCCTGCGCCACCTCCAGGGCCATTTCCAGCGCGCGGCAGGCGCTTTGGCGGCGGATGCTGAGCCGGTCGCCCGAGAAGTGGCATTCCTCCACCCGTTCGCCGCCCGGCCCGCACGCGCCGATGAACACCGTGCCCACGGGCGTTTGCGCCGTGCCGCCGTCCGGCCCGGCGATGCCCGTGGCGCTCACGGCCACGTCCGCGCCCAGCGCCTTGCGCGCGCCCAAAGCCATCTGCCGGGCGCACGGAGCGCTCACCACGCCAACCGTGTCGATCACCTGCTGCGCAACGCCCAGCACGTCGCGCTTGACCTCGGGCGCATAGCTGACCACGCCGCCCTTGAGCACCCGGCTAACGCCGCTAACCCCTGCCAACGCCGAGGCGATCATCCCCCCGGTCAGGCTTTCGGCCGTGGCCAGCGTCAGCCCTTGGCTGGCAAAGCGCCGCGCCACCTGGACGCACAAGCCTTCCAAATCCGTCACGCCGCCCTGCCTCCTTACTTGGCGCCGCCCAGCACCGCGCGGTTGCGCGCAAAATAGTCCACGCCGCTATAAACCGTCATCAGAAGAGCCAGGGCTGTCAGCACCCAGGGCACGACGCCCAGCTCCAGCCCGCAGCCCGCAAGCAGCAGGGAAATGACCATCAGCATTTGGAGCGTGGTCTTGATTTTTCCCAGCTTGCCCGCCGCGATCACCCGCCCCTGCTCCACCGCCACCAGGCGCAGCCCGTCCACGGCCAATTCGCGCATCAGAAAGATCACGCACGCCCAGGCGGGAAAATCGCCCCGGCCGCAAAGCGCGATGACCGTGCTGAGCACCAGCAGCTTGTCCGCCACGGGATCGAGAAACTTGCCAAAATTGGTCACGATGTGATAGCGCCGCGCCATCCACCCGTCCAGCCAGTCGGTAACGCAGGCCAGCACAAACAGCGCCAGCGCCGCCGCGCCCGCGCCAGGCAGATAAAGCGTCAGCACGATGAAGGGAATCATCAGCACGCGCAGGATGGAAAGGCGGTTGGGCCAGTTCATAGCGTTTCACCTACCATGTCATAGGTCTGAGCGCCGGTCAAGCGCACCGTGACAAAGCGTCCCACATCCGAGGGCTCGACGCCGCGAATATGGATGATCCCGTCGGTCTCCGGCGCTTCGGCCGCGGAGCGGCCCACGCCTTGTCCGTCCTGCGCGCCTTCCACCAGCACGCGCTCCACGCTGCCTACGCGCAGGCGGTTGCGCTCCAGCGAAATGCCGCGCTGAACGCGCATGAGGCGGTCCAGCCGCCGCTGAGCGACGCCGGAAGGCACCTGGTCGGGCATGCTGGCCGCCGGGGTGTCCTCCTCGGCGGAAAACGCGAACGCGCCCAAGCGGTCAAAGCGGACGTCCTGCACGAAGTCCATCAGGCGCTCAAACTGCGCCTCCGTCTCGCCGGGGAAGCCGGTGATGAACGTGGTGCGCAGCGTAAAGCCCATGTCGCGCGCCTGTTGCAGCAACGCGCGCACCGCGGCCATGTCGCCGCGCCGGTTCATGCGCCTGAGCAGCTCCGGGTCGGCGTGCTGAAGGGGCAAATCCAGATAGCGGCAGATGTTGGGCCGCGAGGCCATGGCTTGCAGCAGGGTTTCATCGATCTCGTCGGGATAGCAGTACAGTACGCGCAGCCACTCCACGCCCTCAATGTCCGCCGCGCGCGTCATCAATTCGGGCAGCAGGCTGCGCCCGGCGCGATCCATGCCAAAGCGCGACGTGTCCTGCGCCACCAGCACATGCTCGCGCACCCCCTGCGAGGCCAGCGCGCGGATTTCCGCCAGCACGCTTTCCATGTCCCGCGAGCGGAAGCCGCCGCGAATCAGCGGGATGGCGCAGTAGGCGCAGCGGTTGTCGCAGCCTTCGGCAATGCGCACATAGGCGGTGTAGGGCGGGGTGGTCAAGACGCGCTCGCCTTCCAAAACGCCCTTGGCGGGCGCGCAATAGCTTTTGCGCTTGCCTTCCAGCGCTTCCTCCAGCGCCTGGGGCAAGCGTTCGTACTGGCTTACGCCCATCACCAGGTCAACCTCCGGCATGTCTTCCATCAGCGCGCGCTCGTAGCGCTGGGCCAGGCAGCCCGTGGCCACCAGCAGCCGGCAGCGGCCCTCGGTTTTGTAACGGGATAGCGACAGCAGCGTGTCAATGCTTTCCTGCTTGGCCGGATCGATGAAGCCGCAGGTGTTGACAATCAGGATGTCCGCCTCGTTCTCGCGGGCGGTCATGGCATAGCCGGCCTTGCGCAGGATGGCAAGCATCCGTTCCGTATCCACGCGGTTTTTGCTGCACCCCAGCGATATGACGCCCACGCTGAGCACTGGCGCATCCTCCCGTAAAAGAATGTGGAGTAGCGCGTTTTACGCCGCTCCCCGGTCATTGTAACATAGTTTGCCGGGAATGAAAAGGCCCGCGCCGGGGTCATTTTGCCTGGCCTGCCGCCAGGCCGCTCGCCACGGCGAACATGAGGTTGTAGCCGCCGCAGTCCCCGTCCACGTCCAGCACTTCGCCGGCGGCGTGCACGCCTTTGACCAGGCGGCTTTGCAAGTCGGCGGGGTCAAACTCTCGCGTGTCCGCGCCTCCGGCGGTCACCTGCGCCGCTTCCATGCCCCGCGTGCCGCTGACCGCCACTTCAAAGCATTCGATCGCCCGTCCCAGCGTTTCCAGCGCCTTGGGCACGGGCGCGTCGGTGGCGCGCAGGCCCGCGGCGTCCAGCAGCGCATGCGCCAGCGCGGGCGCGGCGGCGCCGGTCAATCGCGCGCCCAGGGTTTCTCCCTCGCGCTTAGCCAGCCAGTCCGCGGCGTCGCCCGGCGTTCCCATCACGGCGCGCCGCAAATCCAGACGCAGCGTGCAGCCCGCGCGCACCTCCCGCGCCAGCTGCATGGCGGCGATGCCGCTGACCCCGTCCGCGGCAAAAAGCGCCTCGCCTTCGCTTTGGCACAGCGGTTCGCCCGCCGTGCCCAGCAGCGACAACGAGGCCCGCACCCGAAGGCCCTCCAGCCCTTTGAGGGGCCCGGGGTCGGTAATCAGCGCGCACAGCGCGGGGCGAGGCGGAATGATGCGGTGCCCCAGGCGGCTCAAAAGCGCATAGCCGCCGCCGTCCGCGCCCAGCGCGGGCCACGCCGGGCCGCCCGTGGCGACGATGACCTGCCCGGCGGCGTAAAGGCAAGGCTCCTGACGCACGACCGGGCCGGGCTTGCGCCGCCCGCTTTTCAAAACGGTATCCGGCTGGCGGATCGCGCGCAGCGCGCGAACCTCCAGCGCCTGTGCGCACGGTTGGACGGCGATCGCCGCCGTATCCGTCTGCACGCGAACGCCCAGCCGCTTGGCCGCTTGCGCCAAGCCCTCCGCCGCGACCGACGCTAGCCTGCTGGCGGGGTATACGCGGCCTTCGGCCTCCTCCGCCAGCGGCACGCCCACGCTGTGCCAAAACGCGCGCAGCGTTTCATAGGGCTGGCGGGCAAGCACTTCCCGCGCAAACGCCTCGCCGCCGTGATAGCGCGGCGGCCCCGCGTTGAGCAGGTTGCCGCGCCCGTTTCCCGAGGCCGCCAGCTTGCGAAGCGGCTGCCGGCCCTGTTCCAGCACCAGGACTTGCTTTCCTTGGCGCGCGGCGGCGACCGCCGCCGCCATGCCCGCCGCGCCCGCGCCGATGATGACCGTCGTCATAGCCGCCTCATTTCGTCCAAAAGGGACTGTTCGCGGTAAAGCGCCTCCAGCAGCGTATCGTTTTGCATCATGCGTTCGCCCGCCTGACGCACCGCCTCCACAAAGCGCGCATCCATGGCCCGCAGTCCGCCGCCCTCCAGCAGCGGGCAAAGACACCACGCGCGCGGATCCAGCTCCGCCACCGCGCCTTCGGGCGTGGGCCTGATGCGAAGCGGAAAGAGCCGGCAGGCCAAAGGCCGGTGCTCGCGCGGGCAGCTTCCCTCGCATACCAGGCGCTTGCCGCCTTTGTAAAGGCGATCGTCCTGCGCCAGATGAAAGGCAAAGCCTTCGATGGGCTTGTGGTAAAACGTCTCCTCAAAAGGATAGAGCAGCATGCCGTTTTCCCCGGTTTCGTTGGGCTGACAGCAGGCCGCGCCGCACAGTCGGCCGCAGTTTTTCACCAGCGGGGTCAGGGTTTGCAGCGCGTCCCTGGCGTCTCGGAGCGCCCGCACGACCCCTGGCCGCGCCCAAAGGCGATACACCGTTCCCATGGCTTTTTTCCTCCCGTGCCGCGCGCTTGCCAAATCCGCGCCGGCGATGCTATACTCCTCGATGAAATCCTACAAGGCGGAAAGGAGATTCCATGACGCAAAAACCACCGGTTGAAACCGTGCTTGGGCTCGCCGTCCCGCCCGAGCTGGACGGCGTTAGCGTGCGCACGGCGGCGGCGCAGGGCCTGGGCATGTCCTACGGGCAGTTCAAGCGGGCCAAGTTTCAGGGGCGGATGCTCTTGGACGGATGCGCGGTGCATGCCGACGCGCGGGTGCGCGCCGGGCAGATACTGGAAATCCGCGTGCCTGAAAAGCCCAACACCCAGCCGCAGCCCGCTGACCTGCCGCTGCGCGTTCCCTATGCGGACGAGCATTTCCTCGTCGTGGACAAGCCTGCGCCCCTGCCGTCGTCCTCCTCGCGCCTCAAGGACGGCCCCACTTTGGAAAACGCCGTCTATGCGTTTTTGGGCGCTCCGGAGGGGTTTGTGTACCGGCCGGTCAACCGGCTGGATCGGGGCGCCAGCGGCCTGATGCTCGTGGCCAAGACCGCCCACGCCCAGCAGCTTTTGCAGCGCATGCTGCACACCGACCGCTTTGTGCGCGAGTACCTGGCCGTGGTGTGCGGCGAGCCGCCCGAGGCCCAGGGGCTCATCGACCTGCCCATCGCCAAGGCGCCGGGCGCCACCCTGCGCCGCGAGGTGCGCGCGGACGGCAAACCCGCCCAAACCCTGTACCGCGTCGTGCAGGCGGGCGGGCCTTACAGCCTGGTGCGCCTAAGGCTTTTGACCGGGCGCACCCATCAGATACGGGTTCATCTCAGCGCCCTGGGCTGCCCCATTGCGGGCGATTTTCTTTACGGAACCGAGCATCCCGGCCTGGCGCAGCGCTTTGCCCTGCACAGCGCCCAGGTGCGCCTGCTCCATCCCGTGACGGGGCAATGGCTCTGCCTGGAAAGTCCCCTGCCGCCCGCCCTGGAAGCGCTCCTGGGCGCGCGGGATTAGGCGTCTTGCAGCGGGTGCCGCCGCGTTTGGCTGGGGGTTTCCTGCGGCGAGATGAAGCTGATCTCCATATAATCAAACGGCACCGGCTCCATGAAGTGCTCGGGCAGAAACCGCGCCATGGCGTATTGCGCCCAGTCCTGCCGGTGCCGCTCCAGCCACACGGGTTGGCTCAGATCCAGCTTGGGCAACGCTTCGTGCAGGGCGGCCTGGGGATCGTCGCGGCGGCAGGGTATGAGCACGTCCTGGATCATGCGGTGGCGCTTCATCAGGCGCACCCAAAGCCTTCCGGCGGCGTCTTGCATTGGTTCTCATCCTTTCCGCGCGCTCCCAAAGCGCTGCTTGGGGGTATTATACACCGGCGCCGGCCGTTAAGCAAACTTTTCCCCCTTGCTTTTTCAGGAGAACAATGGTAAGATAGCTTGTCTACATTCGCCAAGGAGGGACCCCCATGTCTGTGTTGCAATGGATCATCGGCATCCTGCTGATGATTTCGGCTCTGGTCATGATCGTCACCGTGCTGCTGCAAAGCAGCGAGCGCACGGGCATCGGCGCGGTGAGCGGCGCTGCCGAAACGTTTTTTGGAAAGAACAAAGCCAGGGGCATGGAAGCGAAGCTGGCTTTGCTGACCAAAGTCTGCGCGTCGGTTTTCGTTGTGCTGTCCATTGTGCTGATGTTCCTGGGCTGAGCCCAGGCGTTTCAACACGCTGAAAGCCCCTTGAAGGGGCTTTTTTGCGTTTAGGGTTCCCAATTGCGCGCGATGGTCAAAAGCCCTTCCAGCAGGCCGGGCATGCCTACGCTGTGCGCGGCCACGGCCGGCAGGCGGGCGATTACCTGGCCACCCAGCACAACGCGCACCACGCCCAGGGCGTCGCCCTCCTTGACGGGCGCGTCCACCTGCGGGGGCAATTCCACCTCCAGCGTCAATTCCCTTTCCTGGCCCAGCTTCAAAAGCAGGCTCAGCCCCGAGCCGGCCGCGGCCTCCACGCCGTCGGCCATGCCCAGGCGAACCGGCACGGTCAAGCCCAGCCGGTCGCCCTTTTGCACAACGGTGGTGCGCCGGTAGCCGGCAAAGCCGTAGTCCAGCATGGCCCGGGCCTCGTCGAAGCGCGCCTGGCTGGTGGAAGCACCCAGCACGATGGCGATGAGGCGCATGCCGTCCTTTTGCGCGGTGGCGCTCAGGCAATATTTGGCCGCGTCCGCGCTGCCGGTTTTCAGCCCGTCGCAGCCCTCGTAAAAGCGTACCAGGCGGTTGGTGTTGGTCAGATCCGTCACCCGGCCGCTGGGATGCACCAGCGTGTCCATCCATACCGAGGCGTGGGTAAAGTAGTCCGGGTGTGCGCACACCTCGCGCGAGAGGACGGCCACGTCGCGCGCGGTGGTGTACTGCGCCGCGTCCGGCAGGCCGGTGCAGTTGGTATACAGGGTGTCGGCCATGCCCAGCTCCCGGGCGCGCGCGTTCATGCGTTGCACGAAGGCCGCTTCCGTTCCCGCCAGGTATTCGGCCAGGGCATAGGCCGCGTCGTTGGCGCTGGCGACAATGGTGGCATGCAGCAAATCGCCCAGGGCATACACCGCCCCCGCGTCCAACAGCGCCTGGCTGCCAATCTGCGCCGCCGCCTGAGCGCTCACCGTTACCTCGTCCTGGAGGCTCGCCGCGCCCGATTCCACGTCCTCCAAGCACAGCAGCACCGTCATCAGCTTGACAAGGCTGGCCACCTGCAGCCGCTCGTCGGCGTTTTTTTCAAAAATCACCGCGCCGGTCTGCGCCTCCAAAAGCATGGCGCTGGGCGACGCCACGCTCACCGGCGTACCTTCCTCCAGGGGCGCGGCCAGGGCCTGCGCGCAGGCCAGCGCCAGCGCCGCGCCCAGCGCCAGCGCGCGTTTCAATGCCGTCATCATACACAAAAACTCCTTCCCGGCGTAGCCTTTGGGATAGCATACGCCGAGAAGGAGCGTTTCAGCCCGCCGATGGGCGTTTTCTTTATGCTTACATGGCGGCGATGACGCCATCCACCAGCGCGCGGAAGGTATCCTTCACACGCTCGCCGGTTTCCATAACCTCCTGGTGGCTCAGGGGTTGGTCCAGGATGCCGGCGGCCATGTTGGTAATGCAGCTCAGCCCTAGCGATTCCAGGCCGCAATGCCGGGCGACGATGATTTCCGGCACGGTGGACATGCCCACCGCGTCCGCGCCCAGCGCGCGAAGCATGCGGATTTCAGCGGGGGTTTCATAGCACGGCCCGTTGAGCCAGCAATAGACGCCCTCTTGGAGCGCCACGCCGAGTTTTTCGGCCACGTCGCGCGTCAGCCGTTGCAAATCGCGGCTCAGGGCGTGGGTCATGTCGGGAAAGCGGGGGCCGAAATCGTCTAAATTGGGGCCCGTCAGCGGATTTTTGCCGGACAGGTTGAGAAAATCCGTCATCAGCATGAGGTCGCCGGGTGCGAAGGATGTGTTCACGCCGCCCGCCGCATTGGTGACGATGAGGGTTTTCACGCCCAGGCGCTTCATGACGCGAACGGGCAGGGTAACGTCCTTGAGGTCGTAGCCTTCGTAGCCATGCACGCGGCCCTGCATCATGCAAACCCGCTTGCCGTGCAGCAGGCCCGTCCACCACTTGCCGGCGTGACCGGGCGCGGTGGAAACGGGAAAGCCGGGAATGTCGGCATAGGACACACAGGCCGCGTCGCTCAGCGCGTCGACATAGCCGCCTAAGCCGCTGCCCAAAACGACGGCGATGTCCGCCTCGCCGCAGGCCTGGCGAATGGCCTGGGCCGCGGCATTGATGTTCTCAAGGTAGGTCTGTTGATCCATGCGGGGTTCCTCCTTCATTGTTCTAGCAGGTTTGCAAACGACGCCGCGCCGAAGCGCTGTTGCAGGCCCAGCAGCTCGGCGACGGTAGCGGCGATGTCCGCGTAGGTTTCCCGGGTGCCCAGGTCGATCGGCGCGCTCATCGAGGGACGCCAGGCCAGGATGGGCACGTATTCGCGCGTGTGGTCGGTGCCGGTATAGGTGGGATCGCAGCCGTGGTCAGCCGTCAGGATCAGCCAATCGCCGGGCCGCATGCGGCTTTGGATGTCCGGCAGGCTCTGGTCGAAGGCTTCCAGCGCCCGGGCATAGCCGTCCACGTCGCGGCGGTGGCCGTATACGCTGTCAAAGTCCACCAGGTTGACAAACACCAGCCCGCAAAAATCGCGCTCCATGGCCTTGAGCAGCGACGCCACGCACGCGGGATTGCCGGCGGCGTGGTCGCTTTCCTTCAGGCCGCTCATGCAGAAGATATCCTCGATTTTGCCGATGCCCATGGTGAACAGCCCGGCGTCAAACAGCGCGTTGAGCAGCGTGGGGCCGATGGGCGGCAGGGAAAAGTCGCGGCGGCGGCCCGTGCGCTGAAACCGCCCGCGGCCTTCGCCCACGAAAGGCCGCGCGATCACCCGGCCCACCGCATGCTCGCCCTGCAAGAGGGCGCGAGCGGCGCGGCACATGCCGTAAAGCGTTTCCACCGGCACGATCTGTTCGTGGCAGGCAATCTGGAACACGCTGTCGGCCGACGTATACACGATGGGCCGGCCGGTTCGCATGTGTTCCTCGCCCAGCTCGTCCAAGATGGCCGTGCCGCTAGCCGGCACGTTGCCCAGCGTTTGGCGGCCTATGGCCTTTTCAAAGGCGTCGATGACCTCCGGGGGAAAGCCGTGGGGATAGGTGGGAAACGGACGGGTCAGCCGAAGCCCGGCAATTTCCCAATGCCCGGTGGTGGTGTCCTTGCCGGCGGAGCGTTCCGCCGCGCGGCCGTAAGCGCCGGATACGGCCTGCGCCGGCCCGCCCACCCCCGGGATGCGCCCCAGGCCCATGGCGTAAAGGTTAGGCAGGCGGGGCGCGGCCTGTTGAACGATGTGGCCCAGGGTGTTGGCGCCCTCGTCGCCGTATGCCGCGGCGTCGGGCAGCGCGCCCGCGCCCACGCTGTCCAGCACGATGAGAAAAATGCGTTGCGTCTTCATGGCGTACTTCCTCTCGGTTCAGACGTGGCGCTCCAGCCAGGCGATCAGGTCGTCCCAAACCTCCTGGCGGTTGAGCTCGTTGAACATCTCGTGACGTCCGCCCAGGTAAAGCTTGACCTCGACCTCCTCCACCCCCGCGGCGCGAAGCTCCTCGGCTACGGCTTTCACCCCGGCTCCAAAGCCGCCCACGGGATCCATGTCTCCGGAGAACAGCAAAACGGGCACCTCCGGCCTAAGCCCGGTCAGCTTTTGAGGCGGCAGCCCCTTGAGGCCGTTGAACATGTCGCGGTAGCCGCCGGCGGTGAAGGGGAAGCCGCATTCCGGGTCGGCCACGTAGCGCGCCACCTGATCCGGGTCGCGGCTGAGCCAGTCAAAGGGCGTGCGCACCTGTTCGTAGCGCTTGAGGTAGCCCACGCTGCTGAGGCGCTGGAGCAAAGGGCTCGGCTTGCGGGCGCGGCCCACGGCGCACAGCAGGGCGGCCAGGCCGCTGCCCAGGGCCAGCTGCGGGGTTTCAAAATGCCCCGTGCCGCTCAGCACCACGCCCGACAGCCCGCTTTCGTGCCGGAGGCAATAGCTGCGCACCACAAAACTGCCCATGCTGTGCCCCAGCAAAAAATACGGCAGGCGTCCAAATTCGGCCTGGCATTGTACGCGCAGGGCATGCACGTCGGCCACCAGCGCTTCCCATCCGCCCTCGGGAGCGAAGTAGCCCTTGGTCGCCGCGCGGGTTCCGTGGCCCAGGTGGGTATGTCCCACCACCGTAAACCCCGCCGCGCTGAGCGCGCGGGCGGTATCGTCGTAGCGGTCGATGTGTTCGGCCATGCCGTGTACCAGCTGCACCACGCCCCGCGGCGCGGCCTGGGCAGGCCAGAGCCGGCGCTCCAGCTCCGCGCCGGTAACGGAAACAAAGGTTCCGCGTTCCTCCATGGGCACGCCTCCGATCCTCGGTTTTTTCTGGCTTTATTATAGCACATTCCTACGCCTTTGCACAGCGTTTCATTGCTTCCCGCCGGCGCGCAGGCTTTCAAGCGCTCCGTGGGATGCGGCGGTCAAAGCCGGCCGCGCAACGCCCACAATCCCAGTGCCGGATTAGAAATGCGGTAGAAGGTTTCCCCGTCCGGCAGCGCCTGCCAACCGTCGCCCGCGTCGGGCGGGCCGTAGCGCCGCGCGGCGCTTTGATAGGGCAGATACCCAAAGCCCACGCCTTCCACCTCTTCGCGGCTGAGGCGGTCGGTGCAGTAGGTAATGCGAAAACGGCCTTCGGAACTGCCGTGGATGAGGTGCGCGGCGGCGGAGAGGTTGGAGCGCAAATCCTCGTGCCGGTCGCACAGGCGCAGCACGGCGTCGCGGCCGACGTATCCGTAGCGCCGGATCAGGCGATCCGCCTGCGCGTCCTCGCCAAAGCGCGCCACGCCCGGCGCCAGGATGATCAGCTCGCCTCCGTCGGCCATGGCCATGCGCGTGCGATAGACGGCCTTGTTGCCCAGCCAGGCGCTTTGAAACTCGCGTTCGTCCAAATGCACCACCGCGCGGGTCAGGGGCCGGTCGACAAAGATTACGTTTTTCTCACGGGCCAGCGCCGCGGCGCGGCGGAAGCCCTCGCGCCCGTCGGACAAAAACAGGCCGTGGACGGTGATATCGTCGCCGCGGGCGGTGGTCACGCTCAGCAGCCAGCTCACGGGCGCGCTGGGCAAAAAGCGGCGCAGCGCCTCGTCAAACACGCGGCGCACGGGGGTATCCTCGCGGCCCATGACGCGCTCCATGTCGCAAAGCGCGCCCAGCATGTGCGTGGCGTTGATGGTGCCCGCGCCGCCGCAGCCCACAAACAGGTTCTTGGCATGGTTGGCCATGCCCGCCACCTCGTGGGGCACCACCTGCCCGATGGAAAGAATGCGGTCATAATCCGAAAGCAGCAGGCGGTTGACCTCCACCGGCACCGGCCGCTCCATACGGCCCTGGGAAACCTCGGCCACAAAACCGGCGGGCACCTCGCCCAGGCGAACGACATCCTGCCGCCAATCGTGCGCGATGAAACGGTCGAAAGGAATGTCGGGGTACAGCTGCGCGCACGTTTCACGGCTCATGGGCGCGTGCGTGCCCAGCGCCTCCAGCACATCCACGCGGCAATGCGGCAGGCGCCGGTACAGGTGGCAGGCCAGGAAGCCGGCCTTGGAATGGCGGCGCGTTCCGTCGGGCACCACCAGCAGCACGCGCCGCCAGCGATCCCATTCGTCCTCATAAGCCCTGTCCACCGCGGCGCGCAGGCTTTCGTCGTCCAGGCCTCCCTCAAGCGTCAAAAATTGTTCGCGCATGCCGTTTCCCTCCTGGTTTTCGCTTTTCATGCATTATACCCTTTGCAGTCAAAAATGCAACCCGCCTCATCCCTTGAAAACGCGCCGGACATCATGTATAATAAACGCGCGGACAAACCTAGACACGTATGGAGGTAATGACGGATGAAGCATATCCAAACCGTTTCCCAGCCCTGTTTGCGCCAGTCGTTGATTCACGGCGGCTGCGGCGAATGCCAGAGCTCCTGCCAGAGCGCCTGCAAGACCAGCTGCACCGTGGCCAACCAAAGCTGCGCCAACAAGGAGTTGGCCGGCCGCGAGGGAAAGCTCAACCGCGCGGCGGGCAAATAAGCAGCGCTACGACGCAAGGCGACCGCATGCGCCCCAGGGCCATGCGGCGCTTTTTTTGAGGGAGGAACGGCATGATTCATCTTTTTGAGGCATTGGGCAAGAAAATGGCGCTGGACGTGGGCAGCGGCGCGGTGCTTTCGCTGGACGACGTGGCCTATGACGCGCTGCAAGCCCTGCAAACGCATCCAAACGCGGATATTGCGGCGCTTCTGGAGGAACGCTATGCGCGTGGGGACGTGGCGGAAGCGCTGGAGGAGCTGGAAGAGCTCAAGCGCGCGGGCTGGCTGGACACGCCGGACGATTATTCCGACGTGCAGCCCGCCGACGCCGGCGTGGTCAAGGCCATGTGCCTGCACGCGGCGCACGACTGCAACCTGCGCTGCCGCTACTGCTTTGCCGACGCGGGCGAGTACCATCTGCCCGGCCGCGCCCTGATGCCCGCGCAGACGGGCATGAAGGCGCTGGACTGGCTGGTGGCGCACAGCGGAAACCGGCGCAACCTGGAGGTGGATTTCTTTGGGGGCGAACCGCTGATGAACATCGCCGCCATCCGCAGCATCGTCGCCTATGGGCGCGAGCTGGAAAAAACCAGCGGCAAGACGTTCAAGTTCACCACCACCACCAACGCCGTGGCGCTGGACGAGGAAACCATGGACTTTCTCAACCGCGAGATGGACAACGTGGTGCTTTCCGTCGACGGCCGCCCCGAAGTCCACGACCGCATGCGCCCCACCGCCAACGGCCGGGGCAGCTACGGCCTGATTATCGACAAGGCCAAGCGCATGGTGGAAAAACGCGGGCAGCAGCGCTATTACCTGCGGGGCACCTTTACCCGCTACAACCTGGACTTTGCCAACGATGTGCTTCATCTGGCGGATTTGGGTTTCGAGCAGCTCTCCATTGAGCCTGTGGTGACCGAGGAAAGCCGCGACTACGCCATCCGCCCGGGCGACCTGCCCCGCGTGTTTGAGGAATACGAACGCCTGGGCCGCGCTTACATCCAGCGCAGGCGCGACGGCAAGTGGTTCAACTTCTTCCATTTCATGGTGGATCTGGACGGCGGCCCCTGCCTACGCAAGCGCCTGACCGGTTGCGGCGCGGGCAACGAATACGTGGCCGTCACCCCCGATGGGGACATCTATCCCTGCCACCAGTTTGTGGGACGCCCCGGCATGCGCATGGGCTCCGTGCTCGACGGCAGCTTTGATGCCGCCATGCAGCGCCGCTTCGCGCAAAATCACGTTCTCAGCAAGGAAAAATGCGCCGATTGCTGGGCGCGCTTCTTTTGCAGCGGCGGCTGCCAGGCCAACGCCCATGCCTTCAACGGCGACATTTCCAAGCCTTATGACATGGAGTGCCAGCTGGAGCGCAAACGCCTGGAATGCGCCCTGGCAATCTGGGCCATCGAGCACGAAGCCGCCGGCCCCAACTGTGAACGGCCGCCGCAGGAGGATTAAAAATCTTTCCAAATTCTATTCATGGCATGTTCACGGTACCGTCAAAAATGAGTGCTATCATACAACCGTACTCAAAAAGGAGGGACATTCCATGAGGAACATTTTCCGTAAAAACACTTTTGGCTATATCGCCGTTACACTCGCTTTGGTCATGACCGTGGTATCTGTGGCGGCGCTGGCCGGCAACCGCAATACCGCCGGCGCCGAGGCCGTGCAGGTGACTGAAAACGCCACCGTCGTAACCAGCCCCTTCACCGAGGCGGTCGCCAAGGTGCAAAACAGCGTCGTAGGCGTAAACAACTACGTGACCTACAACTACGGCCGCAATTACTTTGGCTACGGCTTCGGCTACAGCTATCCCGACGATGACGAGAACACCCGCGAAGTCCTGCAAGGCAGCGGCAGCGGCGTGGTGGTGGCCAAAGGCTATGTGCTGACCAACTACCATGTCGTGGAAGACGCCACCTCCCTGGAGGTTACCAGCGGCGAAAACGCCTATCCTGCTCAGCTCATGGGCACGGACGAGGCCAAGGACATCGCCGTGCTGTACGTGGACGGCCTGGATTTGGAGCCCGTGGTTCTGGGCGACAGCGACCAGCTGAACGTGGGCGACTGGGCCATTTGCATCGGCAATCCGCTGAGCTTCACCGGCACGACCACGGTGGGCGTCATCTCCGCCCTCAACCGTCAAATCAGCGGCAGCGCCACCGACGCTTACGGCCTGCGCACCACCAATACCATGATCCAGACCGACGCGGCCATCAACGCCGGCAACAGCGGCGGCGGAATGTTCAACGTCGCGGGCGAGCTCATCGGCGTTCCCAGCATGAAGTACACCGGCTCCATGTTCTCCGGCTCCACGGTGGAGGGCATCGGCATGGCCATCCCCATCAATGAGTGCAAGGAGCTCATCAACGATGTGCTCGCCGGCAACGGCAACGTGCAAAACACCCCCAGCACGACCCAGTCCGCCAGCAGCGGCGTGAGCAGCGGCGGCACCCCGCGCATCGGCGTGACGGTGGCCAACCTGGATACCCGCAACTACGCCGTGGCCAACAACCTGGTGCCCATGGGCGTGTACATCGACAACGTGGAAGCGGGTTCGCCCGCTGAGGAAGCCGGCATCCAGGAAGGCGACATCGTTGTGGAGGTGGACGGCACCATCGTGGACGACTACAGCGAAATGACCGCCATTCTGCGTTCCAAGCAGGTTGGCGACACGGTGCAGCTGAAGGTTTACCGCGTTGAGGGCGGCCTGAACAACGTCGAGGATTACACCGATATCCCCGCCGGCCAGTACATCGATCTCACGGTGGAATTGGCGCTGCTGGATAGCGCGGAACAATAAAGCGTTTGAACCAAAGCGACGGGCCTGCCAAACGGCAGGCCCGTCTCAGCGTGTCGAAAAAGCTCGCCTGCGGCGATCTTTTCCGACAGGACACGTTTCCCCTGCGCTTTCAGCGCGGCCGGGGAAACGCGCAGGGAAACCTTGCTACGCAAGGCTTCCGAATCCACCGCACATGT
>DVME01000061.1 GCA_018715175.1 Candidatus Limiplasma stercoravium | reverse complement strand
CGTCCTTCGGTTTTTTGTTGGCGTTTCCGTTTCAGGCCGCAGCTGTGTCGCTTATCCGGAAGCAAATGGGTCGGCGCAAGGGCGCGCGCTGCGCCGCTGGATTGGTTGGCGTCTTGGCCGGTTATGCCGTGGCGCTTCCGTATATCGCGCTGCTCAAGGGCGTGTTTCTAAACGCCCCCATTCCCCTGGCGACGTTGTTCAGCGCCTATTGTCTCGCTTTTTTACCGATGGACGTTGCCAAGGCGCTGCTTTGCGCCCCGCTTGCCAGGCGATTGGAAAAAATCATCGGTTAGTTTGGAAGCTTGGGTTCCAAGTCTTGATGGGTCAGCGAAAACGATCCCGCATTGAGATCCGACAGGGTCTGGCCGCTGCCATAAAGACGATACTTATAGGTGCACAGTCCTTCCATGCCCATGGGCCCACGGGCATGCAGCTTGCCCGTGGCGATGCCTACCTCCGCGCCAAAACCAAAGAGGAATCCGTCAGAAAAGCGCGTAGAACAGTTATGAAACACATCGGCACTATCCACACGCTCGAAGAACGCACGGGCGTGCGCGTCGCTGGAAGTGACGATGGAGTCGGTATGATGGGAACCATAGCGGTTAATGTGGTCAATCGCTGCCTGAAGATCGTCCACAACGCGTACGGACAGGATGGCGTCGAGGTATTCGGTGCGCCAGTCCTCCTCTGTGGCGGGCTCACAGTCAATGACGGCGCGTGCCGCTTCATCCGCGCGCAGCTGGACGCCTTTTTCGCGCAAGGCTTGCGCCGCCCTGGGGAGGAAGGCGCCGGCGACGCCCTGATGTACCAGCAGCGTTTCCGTGGCGTTGCACACCGAAAGGTTCTGCGTTTTGCTGTCCACCGTCAAGCGCACCGCCATGTCCAAATCGCAAGGATCGTCCACGTAGAGGTGGCAAAGCCCTTCCGCGTGGCCCAAAACGGGAATCTCGCTGTTTTGCATGATATAGCGGACAAAGGCGTTGCTTCCGCGCGGGATGATGAGGTCGATGAGGTCGTGCAGCCGCAGCATTTCCGCCACGTCCTGGCGGGAATGCAGCAATCCGCAGCACCCTTGGGGCAAGCCGCAAGCGTTTGTAGCCTGGAGAATGACCTCCATCAGGGCTTCGTTGGTGCGGGCGGCTTCTCGCCCGCCCTTGAGCAGCACGGCATTGCCGGTCTTGAGGCATAAGGAGGCAATCTGCACCAAGGCGTCCGGACGGCTTTCAAAAATCACGCCGATCACCCCGATGGGACAGCTGACCCGAAAAAGATTCAACCCCGGCGAAAGCTCTTTGGCGTAGTCCACCTTGCCTAGCGGATCGGGCAGCCAACGCAGCGCCACCAGGCCCTGCGACATACGCGCGCACTTTTCCCGGGTCAGCTTGAGACGGCTGAGCAGCGGAGCGCTCAGTCCCTCCTCGGTCGCTTGCTGAACGTCCTGCCGGTTGGCCTCTAAAATGCTGTCAAGGTGGTCGTCGATCCCTTGAGCGATGGCCAGCAATGCGTTATTGCGCGCCGTTTCGCCGGCACACGCGAGCAAAAGCGCGGCTTGGCGGGCCTCTAACGCCATATCGGTGACGGATTGCGGCATGTTGTGGCACCTCCCGCTTTGAAATGTGGATATTATAGCGTATTTGAAAACGCTTGACAAGCTTGCCTTTTGAGCGCATTCCGTGCTATAATGCTTCTACGGCTCCATCCGGGGAAAGGAGGTTTCCGCCATGCCGCACCAAAAGGGCGTCAAGCCCATCGCGCAAAACCGCAAAGCGCACCATGAGTACTTCGTGGAGGAAACCTACGAATGCGGCCTGTGCCTGAAGGGAACCGAGGTCAAGAGCATGCGTCAGGGCCGGGTGAATCTGAAGGAAAGCTACGGCATGATTCGCGGCGGAGAGCTGTATGCTGAAGGAATGCACATCAGTCCTTACGAGCAGGGCAGCGTGTTCAATACCGATCCGCTGAGACCCAAGAAGCTCTTGATGCACAAAAGCGAAATCCGCAAGCTTTCCGGCTTGGTCAGCCGCCAAGGATACACGCTGATTCCGCTGAAGGTTTACCTCAAAGACGGCCGCATGAAGCTGGAATTGGGCCTATGCCGTGGCAAGCATTTGCATGACAAGCGCGACAGCGCCGCCCGGCGCGACGCTCAACGCGAAATGGAACGCGCTTTTGCCAGCCACGGTCGGGAATGACGCCTGTGGCGTGAACATGGGGGTGTTTTGGTTTCGACGGGAGTGAATGAGGACAGGGTAAGCGAGCCGCGGCCCCTGCACCGCGCAACAACGGGGAAAAACAAGAACTGACAATAGCGATTTCGCTTTCGCGGCGTAATGCCGCGCGCCGTCCCTGACCGCCCGCTGGTCAGGCAAACGGTGTCATTGAAGCGGGGAACGAGCGCGCCAAAGCTTTGAGGCGCCGCCCGTAATCATGAAGCTACCGTAGCCGTAAGCCCGCCATGGGGCGTGCGGCGAGGGGAATCCCAAAACCATGGATGCGCTCGGAGAAAGCCCTGCCAGCATGCTTTCGGACGGGGGTTCGATTCCCCTCACCTCCACCACATCCGAAAATCCGAACCTTCGTGGTTCGGATTTTGTCGTTTATGCTTCACCAAAAAGCGCCGCGGTTTTGATATCCAACCTATCAAAGTCGTGGCGCTCAATGTTTTATATCCTAAATGGGACGCCACCGTCAGACATGCCATTCGTCGTTTCGCAATAGCAAAAAGGAAGTTGGCAACCCGGATAAAAAGCGGCGCGGCTCCATACAATGTGCCTGGAGGTGGGAAAGATGAAGCCCCAGCACAAGCGGCTGATCCTATGCCTGGTTATTCCTCTGGCGGTAGGCGGCGTATCCGCGCTTTGCACCATGAACAGCATGGAAGCCTTTGAAGCGCTCCGGCAACCGCCATTGTCGCCACCCGGCTGGCTGTTTGCGCCGGTGTGGACGGTCTTGTATGTCCTCATGGGGATCGGCTCCTATTTGGTAATTTCCTCCAATGCTGCGCCAGACGTTCAAAAGCGCGCCCTTTGGACTTATGGCATACAGCTGGCCTTCAACTTTCTTTGGCCCATCCTGTTTTTCAATCTGAAGATATATTTGGTTGCGTTCATTTGGCTGGCGGTTTTATGGATGCTGATCTTGACGACGACGACGCAGTTTTGGCGCATCCGCAAAGCGGCCGGCTATTTGCTGACGCCCTATCTGATTTGGGTGACATTTGCGGGCTACCTCAACCTGGGCGTCTTTTGGCTCAATCGCTAAGCCGTCCCTTCCGCGCGACCGAACGCGGCGCAGGGGCTACCCGCCTTGCGCCGGTTTTCGTTTGCCATTTTCGCAGCAATACGAAAGTTACAATTATGAATGTGAAAAATGTCTGCTACAAGCCGTATTTTGACAAATCAAAAGAAGGAGTCAATCGTGCCTTGGCGAATCTTTTGGTTGGAATCACCAGCCATTGCTTGGCGAAAAACAAGATACAAGGAGGACAAAACCGATGAAAAAAACAAGATTCGCTTTCCTGCTGATGGCTTTGCTCATGGCGCTGACGTTCGCATTTCCCGCTATGGCTGAGGAAGAAGGCAACGCTCCGCAATACCCGACGGTGATTTTGGAGGGCAATCCAACTACTGGCTACACCTGGAACGCGACGGTGGAGGACGAAGCCGTCATTGCTGTTGAGGACGATGGCTTCGCCTCGAACGCCGAGGATGAAAACATCACCGGCGCGGGCGGCTTCCAGCGCTTTGAACTGATCGGCCAGGCCGAGGGCTACACCACGGTGACGTTCGCCTATGCCCGTTCGTGGGAAGAAGGGGTTATGCCCGTCTACGAATTGGTCTACGACATTTCCGTGGACAGCGACCTCAATGTGACCATCGTGAGCACGACCTTTATCGTGGGCGAGGAATAAATCCCACAGCCGCGTGAGGCGTTCTGCCCTCAGTCGAATCCGCATCACGCGCGCCCGAATGCAACTGAAGGAGAGCTGCATCATTATGAAAAGAGTTTCTCTTCGCGTGTTGGCGCTGGCATTGACGCTTGCGCTTTGCCTGCCTGTTTTGGCAGCCGCCACGACATCGTCGGCTTCCCGTGTGTACTACGTGGACACCGCCAACCACAAATCGCTGAATCTCAGAAGTTCTTGCGATCTGGGCGACAACATCATCGGCAGCATTCCCTACCGCGCTGCCGTGACGGTCTATGACTTTTACGCCAGCAATACCTGGGTATGGGTGGAGTACAACGGCAAGAGCGGATATGTCATGTCGCGCTACCTCAGCCCCTGGCAGCCGGCTGTGGACCCCGGACAGGGCGGTTCGGATACGGCCATCTCCTACGCGAACTTCCAGCCCACTTTCTACACGGTGTCGGTCAGACCGTCCAATCCTTCCGGCTACGTTAACATGCGTTGGGCGCCCTCCAAGTCTACTGCCGTTCATCAAATCTACTATGCTGGAGAGGTGCTTCAGGTAATCGCGGATAACGGCACCTGGTGCCAGGTGTATGACACCTCGCGCAACCTGTGCGGCTTTATGATGAAAGAGTTTCTCACGATCCTGAGCTTTGGCGCGGAGGCGAACTGATGATGAAGAAGCTGCTTTGTTTCCTGCTTGCTACCCTCATGATGGCCGGCGCCGCCTGCGCGGAAATCGCGTCGGTGGAAACCACCGTTCCCCTCACCCAGCCGGACGGCCCGGTCACCATCACGCTTACCTATGAAGGGCCGCTGGAAATCGAGTTTGCCCAAGACGTGCCAGAAGGTATGGTGCGCGCGACGGTTCACAGCGAGGAGCATGCCGACGTGGTCATCAGCATCGCGCCTTCCGACTTGTTTGACGGCCGCTCCATGGCGGATCTCAGCGAGGAGGAGCTGGAAGAGCTGCAAACCATCGCTGGCGAGCAGTACGACAACCCTGCCTTCGCCACCGAAACCTCGCCCGAGGGCAATCTGTACCTGTTTGTGAGCTCTAACGACGAGTGGGACGTGGATTCGCTCTTCACCATCTATGAAGGCTACTTTGTCGAGCTCATCCAGTACCACAACGACTTCTCCGAACAGACCGAAGCAGACGACGATTTCTGCCGCAGCCTGCTTTACGGTATCCACTTTGTCCAAGAGGCGGACAATCCCTGAACAACCGCCCGCGGTTTCGGACGATGTTTCCGAAACCGCGTTTTTGTGCCCATAGCACGCTTTTTCGCCAGGACGCGGCCAATGCCCGAAAGGAGCCCGATATGAAAACCGCCATCTGCTATTACTCCTATCACCATGGAAACACCCGCAAAGTGGTTGAGGCCATGGCCGAAGGACGCGACGTGGATCTGTTTGACCTGTCAAAGACAACGGAGGCGAACCTGGAGGCGTATGATCTCATCGGCTTTGCCTCGGGCATCTATGCCTTTTCCTTCCATCGCACAGTAACGGCTTTTGCCCGCGGGCAGCTTCCCGAAGGCAAACGGGTGTTCTTTGCATACACTTACGGAGGCGCCAAAGGCATGGGAACCAAAGAAATGGTCAAAATCGCCCGCGAAAAGCAATGCGTGATCCTTGGCGAATTTGGCTGCCGGGGCTATGATACCTTCGGCCCGTTCAAGCTGGTGGGCGGATGCGGCAAGGGCCTTCCTAACGAAAGCGATTTGCGTCGGGCAAAAGCCTTTTTCAGCAGCCTTTTACCGGTCGGCTAATCCCCAAGCCCGCGAAACCGCGAAAGGAAGGCGCCGCCAATGCGGTCAGATTTTCGTGAGGACTTGGTTCTGCAAGCGACGCCCCTATCCTGCGCGATGATCACCAGCATGGGCAAGCGCATAGCCCTTTGTTGATTTCAGCATTGCGAGGCGACAGCCGCCATTTCCCATGCGCATGAATAATGTCGTAAACAATTCCAGGGCGGCGATACCGATAACGAAAAACACGGCGGTTTCGACCGCCTTTTCGTTCATGTTGCCAACGGCCTGACCCCAAAAGGCCGCGGCATGAAGCAAACTTCGCCTGTTCGTTAGGAGGATGGCTTATGAAGACGCTGCGCATCGCGCTGTTGCAGCTGTCGCCGGGCGGCAGCCTGGAGGAAAACCGCCAAAAAGGACACGATGCTTGCCGCCAGGCCAAGCGTCTGGGCGCCGATATTGCTTTATTTCCCGAAATGTGGAGCAACGGCTATGCCTTGAACCGCCTACCGGAATCGTCGTGGGAAGCGATACCGCTTTCGTCGGGCTTTGTGTGCGGTTTTGGCCGGCTGGCCAGGGAACTGCGCATGGCCATCGGCATCACCTTGCTGGAGGCGCGCGAAGGCGGTATGCAAAACGCGCTGGCGCTGTTTGACCGTTATGGGAACCTGGCGCTGCGCTACGCCAAGGTTCACACCTGCGACTTTGAAGTGGAGCGGCGTCTCACGCCGGGCAACGAATTTCCCGTGGCGAAGCTGGATACCGGCTGCGGAGAAATTTGGGTGGGCGCAATGATCTGCTATGACCGCGAGTTTCCCGAAAGCGCCCGTATCCTTATGCTCAAAGGCGCTGAGCTGATTTTGACGCCCAACGCCTGTCCAATGGAAATCAACCGGCTCTCGCAGCTGCGCGGCCGCGCATATGAGAACATGCTGGCCATCGCCACCTGCAACTATCCTGCCTCCGTGCCTGATTGCAACGGGCATTCCACCGTGTTTGACGGCGTGGCGTACCTTCCGCAAGCGACGGGTTCCCGGGACACATGCTTGCTGGAAGCGGGCCAAGAGGAGGGCGTTTATGTCGCCGGGCTTGACCTTTCCCTCCTGCGCAGTTACCGCGCTCAGGAGGTGCATGGCAACGCCTACCGCCGTCCGTGGCTTTACGGCCAACTCACCGAGCGCAGCGTGCAGCCGCCCTTCGTGCGTCCAAACCGGCGCGAAGAGGGCCAGCCCTAACGCTCGCCCTCTGGCAGCGCAAAGGTTAGCGTGACGGTCGTACCCACGCCTACGTCGCTTTGCAGCTCCACCGACGCCCCATGCAGTTTGGCGCCGTGCTTGACGATGGAAAGCCCCAGTCCCGTACCGCCGGTTTGCTTGCTGCGGCTGCCGTCCACGCGGTAAAAGCGCTCGAACACATGGTCGATGTGCGCGGCGGGAATGCCGATTCCCGTATCGCGCACGCGCACCCGCGCCGCGTCCTCCAGCCGCTGGACGCTTACGCGCACCTCGCCGCCGTCGCGGTTGTATTTGACCGCGTTTTCAATCAGATTGCACAGCATTTCGCCAAGCAATGTCGGGTCGGCCTGGATTTGAACGTCCTGGCCTTCCGTGATCACGCTCACGCCGCGTTCCGCGGCAGCCTGCGCGTAGTTTTGAGCGGCTTCCTGCGCCGCTTTGAGCAGCGACACGCTTTGGAAACGCCCGACGCCATGCCCTTCGTCCATGCGGCTTAAGCGCATGATGTCCTCCACGAGCTTGAGCAGGCGCTGGCTCTCGTGCCGGATTTTATGGGCGAACAGCGGTACGTCCTGCGGCTGGGTCATACCGCTTTGAATCAGCTCCGCATAGCCGCTAATGCTTGTTAACGGCGTGCGAAGCTCGTGGCTGACGTTGGCGCTGAAGCGCTTGCGCAGCTCCTCGGCGGCGTTGCGCTCGGTTACGTCCTGCAGCAAAACCACCAAACCTCGTTCGCGCGCGACGGCGCTGGCCGTAAGCAGGTAGTCGCGTCCGCCTGCGCTCATTTCAACCTGAGCGGTTCCGTTTTTGAGGGCGTCGTCCACCGCGTGAAACAGCGTGGCCGACCGGTGATAGGCTGACAGCGGCGTGCGCCCGTCCACCGGCGTTTCCGTGCGCAAAATGCGCCGCGCGCTGTCGTTCATCAACAGCACATGGCCCTGTTGATCCAAAAGCAAGAGCCCTTCCTTCATATGCTCGATGATGGCGTCGCGCTCGTCGCGCCGGCGGCCAATTTCCCGCAGCTGGCTTTCCAGGCGCTCCTTTTGATCCGCCAAACGCCTGAGCATGGGCGCCAGTTCGTCATATGCATCGCCTTGAAGCGGATTTTCCAGATCAATGCGATTCATGGGCGCAACCAGCGCGCGCGTCCATCGCCGGCTGAGCGCCGCCGTCAAAGCGATTACGACAGCGATTGCCAGCGCCAAAGGCCAGGCCATTGCCCACAAGCGACCGCCAACCGTGGCAAGGCTCGTGCTGACGCGCACATACCCGCCGTTACCCAGACGGCATGCCACATAGATTCGGTCATTCAATAGGGTTTCCGAATAGCGGCGCGACCATCCTTCCCCCGTTTCCTGTGCCTGTTGGATTTCCTCGCGCTCCAGGTGGCTTTCCAGGCTGGAGGCGTCGCTTTGATTGTCGTAGCGCACCACGCCGTCCTCATCCAGCCATGTCACCCGCTCCGTCAGAGGCAAGCTCTTGACAGCGTTCAAAAACGCCTCTTCCTCTTGCAGCGCATCGCTTAGCGCCGCCAGCAAGCGGGCTTCCTGCCAAAGACGGCTTTCCGTTTCCCTACCTGCGCTGACATAGTCGCTGATCGCGCCGACGAGCGCGACAAATAGAGCCGATAGCAGCGCGATGAGCATCGCGCCGCGAAACACGCGTTTTTGCATGTTATTCCTCCAGTCGATATCCTACGCCGCGCAGCGTATGGATGACATCCCCGCCGCTGCCCAATTTGGCGCGCAGGGTGCGCATGTGCACGTCCACCGTCCGGCTGTCGCCCAAATAATCCAGGCCCCACACGGCGTTCAAAAGCTTTTCGCGCGTCATTGCGATGCCGCGGTTTTCCAGCAGATAGCGCAGAAGCTCAAATTCCATGCGCGTCAGGGTCACTTCGCTTTCCTCCACAAATACCCTGTGCCGCTGGACATCCAGACGCACCGGGCCGCAGGACAGCTCCTGCGTCTGAATGCGTTGGCTGCGCCGCAACAGCGCCTTGACGCGGCTAATCAGCTCCATCACGCCAAAAGGCTTGACCAGGTAGTCGTCCGCGCCGCCATCCAAGCTTTGCACCTTGTCCCATTCTTGCCCCTTGGCCGTGACCATCATCACCGGAAGGGCGCTGGTGCGGCCGTCCCTGCGCAGGCGCGAGAGAATGCGGTTGCCATCCTCGTGCGGAAGCATGACATCCAAGAGAATCAGCTGCGGGCGCTCTCGTTTGAGCGCGTCAAACAAGGCTTCTCCGCTCTCAAAGCCGCGCGCTTCAAACCCAGCTTGCGCCAGCGCATAGCATTCCAGCTCTCGGATACCAGCGTCATCCTCGACGATGAAAATCATGGCAACGACTCTCCCTTATACAATCCCGTAACGGAAAACTCCACCCATTCGCTGATGTTGACGGCATGATCGCCAATTCGTTCAAAATACTTGGCGATCATCAGCAAATCCAAGGCCAGTTGTCCTTGAGACGGCTCGGCCGACAGCAGGGCGATCAGCTCGTCCTTGACGCGCGCGAAAAGATCGTCCACCACGTCGTCAAAGGCCATAACCTCCCGCGCCAAGTGTACATCACCGGCGACATAGGCGTCAATAGCGCGGTGTACCATATCCGCCGTATGGCGCGCCATGTCGGACAGCAGCTGCGAAGGCCCGCGCCCAGGTTCGCCGCCCATGACGGTAACAATTTCGCAAATGTCCGCCGCCTGATCGCCCACACGCTCCATGTCCCCGATCATCTTGAGCGCGGAGCTGACTTTGCGAAGATCCCGCGCCAAAGGCTGCTGGGTCAGAAGCAGGCGAAGGCACAGCGTCTCAATCCCGCGTTCCTTGTGATCCACCTCCGCGTCGCCCCGCATGACCTCCTGTGCCAGCCGCACGTCATTGCATGTAAGCGCTCGCAGCGCCATTTCAATAGCGTTTTCGATCATGGCGCCCATTTGCGTCATTTCCTGCGTAAGCTCCTCCAGCTTTTCATCGAACGAACGCCTCGGCATCAGCCAAACCTCCCCGTAATGTAATCCTCCGTGCGCTTGTCCTGCGGACTAGAAAACAATCGCTCCGTCTCCCCCGTTTCCACCTGTTCGCCCAGGAGAAAAAAGGACGTGAAATCGCTGACGCGCAGCGCCTGCTGCATATTGTGAGTCACCATAACAATGGTATAGCGCTGTTTGAGCTGGGCAACCAGATCCTCAATTTTTCCGGTGGAGATGGGATCCAGGGCGGATGTGGGCTCGTCCATCAGCAGTACTTCCGGCTCGACCGCCAACGCCCGCGCCATGCAAAGGCGTTGTTGCTGTCCGCCGGAAAGCGCCATGGCGCTTTTGTGCAGGCGGTCTTTGAGCTCGTCCCAAATGGCGGCCGATCGCAGCGAGCGCTCCACCAGGTCGTCCAGCCGCGCGCGTCCCCTGACGCCATGGGTGCGGGGGCCGTAGGCCACGTTGTCATAAACGCTCATGGGAAAGGGATTGGGCTTTTGAAACACCATGCCCACACGCTTGCGAAGCTGATTGACATCCGTGTTTGCCTCCAGGATGTTTTGACCGTCCAGGAGCACGCGGCCCGTCATACGGCAGCCAGGCACGAGGTCGTTCATGCGGTTTAAGGTCTTAAGCAGGGTGCTCTTGCCGCAGCCTGATGGCCCGATCAGGGCGGTGACGCGGTTGGCTTCGATGCGCAGGTTGACGCTTTTGAGCGCCTGCGCGCCGTCATAATACAAATTCAGATTCTCAACGATGATTTTTTCCATGGTTCTCCCCCTTCGCGCTTTTTTGAATCAAAAGCGCGCTCAAGGCGTTCATGCCTGCGACGATGGCCAAAAGCGTTACCGCCGTGGCCGACGCCTCGCCTACGTGAAGGCCCTCGCCAGAAAGCACATACATATGCACCGCCAACGTCCTGCCGGAAGCCATCAATCCATCCGGAAAGTCCGCCACGGTTCCGGCGGTGTAAATCAACGCCGCGGTTTCCCCTACGACGCGCCCTATTGACAAAATCAGCCCCGCGGCAATGCCGCCCTTGGCCGAAGGCAAAACGATGCGCACGACCGTGCGCAGCTTTCCAGCCCCCAGGCCGAAGCTGCCTTCCCGGTAGCTGTCCGGCACGGACAGGAGCGCTTCCTCCGTTGTGCGCAGGATGAGGGGAAGAATCATCACCGCCAGCGTCATGCCGCCGCCCAGCAGCGAATACCCCCAGCGCAGCGTTAGCACAAAGACCATCATCCCAAACAGCCCGTAAAGGATGCTGGGAATACCGCAAAGGGTTTCCGCCGTCAGGCGAACGGCCTTAACCAGCTTGCTTTGCCTGTGCGCGTACTCGGCCAGATAAATCGCACCGCCCACGCCCAAAGGCGCTGCCACCGCCAACGACACGAGCGTAAGAATCAAGGTGTTGAACAGCGCTGGCAAGAGGCTGACGTTCTCGCTGGTGTAGACGGGCGAAAACAGAGACGCGCTGAGGTGCGGCACGCCGGTCAGGAGGATGTAACCCACCAGCAGGGCCAATGCCCCGGCCGTCAGCGACGCACACAGCCCGCAAAGGAGCCTGATGAAGGCGGAGCCCAGGTAGCGCTTCTTTTTCAAGGTTTCACCCCTTTTTGCTTCAGCGCGGAAAAGAGCAGGTTGATCAGCAGGATGAACACAAACAGCGCCACCCCCGTCGCCATCAGCGCCTGACGGTGCAAGTCCGTGGCGTAGCCCATTTCCATGACGATGTTGACCGTCAGCGTCCGAATCCCGCTGAGAAGGCCGGACGGCATACGCGCCTGATTGCCGGCAACCATCATCACCGCCATGGTCTCGCCCACCGCCCGGCCTAAGGCCAGGATCACCGCGGCCAGAAGGCCGCTTTTGGCCGCGGGAACCACCGTGCGAAACACGCTCGCTTCCCGCGTCGCGCCCAGGGCAAGGCTGCCTTCGTAGTAGTTTTCAGGCACGGCTCGGAGGGCGGCTTCCGCCTGGAGGACGACCGTGGGAAGGATCATCAGGGCCAGCAAAAGGCTGGCGGCCAGCATGCTGCTGCCAAATCCGCCCAAAGTCTCCCGCACAGCCGGCACAATGACCGTTAGCCCAAAAAAGCCGTACACCACCGACGGGATGCCCGCCAAGAGCGAAATCGCCGGTTTCAAAACGGCATACATGCGTTTGGAGCAAAAGCGCGCCAGATAAACCGCCGTCAGGATGCCCAGCGGCGCTCCCAGGATCAGTGCGCCCGCCGTGACGTAAACGCTTCCCAGTATCATCGGCAGAATGCCAAATTGACCGGAGGAAGGCCGCCACACTTCGCCGCTGAGGAAATCCAGTACCGGGACTTGCTCAAAGAAGGGCAATCCGTTGGCAAACAGGAAAAAGCAAATCAGCAAAACCGCCAGGATGCAGGCGCATGCGGCTGCGCCGAAGACGCACCGCATGGCCTTTTCTTTCCATTGAACGCGCATGTCATTCCTCCGCGAACGACTCCCAGGTAAGGGTTTCTCCGGTAAAGATAGAGGCGATTTGCTCCACCGTCATGTCCGACACGGGGTTTTGCGGATTAACGATGACAGCGATGCCGTCCATGGCAATGGTTGTGCCATTCAGCCCGGCCTCGATTTCGCTATCCTTGAGCGCTCGAGAAGCCATGCCGATGTCGCACAAGCCGTCGATGGCGCTTTGCATGCCCACGGTGGAGTCGCTTTGCTGAATTTCGATCTCGGCGTTGGGATTGACGGCGGCGTACGCTTCCTTAAGCTTTTCCATCACCGGCGTCACCGAGGACGAGCCGGCCACGACAATTTTGCCGCTGAGCTGGCTGCCGGCATATTCCGCCGCGTCGCCCACAGGGATATAGCCGTTGTCCGCGATCACCGCCTGTCCCTGGGCGCTGAGGATGTAGGCGATGAAATCCGCCGCGACTTTGCTGGGCTCGCCCGTGGTGGCAATGTTGAACGGCCGCGCGACCTCGTACAAACCGGCCTGAATGTTTTCCACGCTGGGTTCAACGCCGTTGACGCGCAGCGCTTTTACGGTGTCGTTGAGAACGCCCAGGCTTGTGTAGCCGATGGCGGCCGGGTTGCCCGCCACGGTGGTCATCATGACGTTGGTGTTGTTGGTGATGATGGCCTCAGGGGTCGTGCGGTCAATCTTGTTGCCGTTTTCGTCCTTTGTTTCCACGCCCAGGAGTTCCACAAACGCAGCGCGCGTGCCGCTGCCGTCCTCGCGGCTGACGACAGCCATGCTCTGACCATAGTCGAACGCGCCTTCTGCAACAGCGGCGCCCAGGGAAAGAACCAAGCTGAGAAGAATGCCCATGATTTTTTTCATACTTCCTTACCTCCTTTTTGGTACGCG
>DVME01000060.1 GCA_018715175.1 Candidatus Limiplasma stercoravium | reverse complement strand
GCGGCCGGGGAAACGTGCAAGGAAACCTTGCTGCGCAAGGCTTCCGAATCCACCGCACATGTCGCTGGATTCGGAATACCCTTCGGAGGGCTGCGGCCCTCCGAACCTCCCAGAAGGTTTTTTGACAGTCTGAGGCGGCAGGAATCCTGCCGCCTTTTGATGTGGGATGGTTGCCCGAGGTTTTCAGCCGGAAACGGCGTTTCCCTTGGCCATGAGCTGCGCGTCGGAGAGGTTGTCAACCTTGATGCTGCGCTTGCCGCCCTCGATTTCCTTGATCATCTGCGTCAAGCGACGATTGACCGGGCAGGGGATGCCCATTTCCTCGCCCTTTTTGGCGATAAAACCGTTGAAATAGTCGATCTCCGTAGGCCGTCCGCGCTCCAGCGACTGCAAGCTGGAGCTCTTGAGGCGGCGATACTTAAACCCGACCGCCAAAAGTGTGATGTGGCGTCGCAAGTCGCTGGCCCAGCCTTCGCCGGCCATCAGTTTTTCATAATCCAGCTTGCCACCGTAGGGCGGCAGGGTGAGGCCCAAGGCGCGCGCGACCGCGACCGCCTCGCCGATCACGCTCAAGAACAGCTGCCTGGCCCGGGACATCAGCAGCATCTTGCCCAGCTTCAGGCCGCAGATCGCCCCAAGGGAGGTGATGCAGCTGTTGATGATGAGTTTGGAATACAGCTGGGCATAGATATCGCGTCGAATCACCGTTGGCGCCACGGCGCACATGGCCTCGCGCACGGGTTCCAGATCGGTTTGATCGCCCTGCATGCGGCCGATGATCAATTCCCCGGTACTGGTCATGCACAGTTCGCCCGGCCCAAGCAGCGTAGCGCCAAAACCCACCACGCATCCTACCGTGCGTTCCGGCCCCACCACCGCGCTCAGCGCGTCGGTGCAGATGCCGTTTTGAAGGCTGACCACCAGCGAATCCGGCGTAAGCATCGGCAAAAGCCTTCTGGCGCAGCCAGGCATATCATAGGCTTTGGTGGCGATGAACGCCACGTCGAACTGCCCTTGCAGTTCCTCGATGTCCGCCACCGCCGGCATATTGGCCTGATGTTCGCCCAGCACGCCCGTTACCCGAAGCCCGCGGCCTTCTGCGATATCCACAATTTCTCCGTGCTTGCATACAACGGTCATGTCGCAGCCCTTTTCGCGCATCAGCGTGGCCATCACGCCGCCGATGGCTCCGGCGCCCACCATGACCATGCGCGGATTCTTTTTCGTCATTTTGAATCTCTCCCTCGACAGCCTAGCTTAAAAAGCCTTCCACGATTTTTTTCTCGGCTTCTTCCTCGGTGAGTCCCAGGGTGCGCAGCTTGAGAATTTGTTCCCCGGCGATTTTGCCGATGGCCGCCTCGTGAATCAGCTCCGCGTCGCCATGGTTGGCCGTCAGCTCCGGCGCGGCGTCCACGCGGCCTTCGTCGGCGATGATGGCGTCGCATTCGCTATGGCCGGCGCAAGGCGCGTTGCCCACGATGCGCGAACGGTATGTCTGATAGGAGCGGCCCTTGGCCACAGAGCGGCTGATGATATCCGCGCCGCTGCCCGCGCCGTTGAGCTCCACCATGAAATCCGTATCCGCTTTTTCCTCGCCGTCCGTCAAAAGGCGCTCCCGAACGACGAGCTTGGCACCGGCGGCCAGCTTTGCTTTGGTGAGACGCTTGGAGCAGTCCACCCCGCCAAGCTGGGAGGTATCCATTTCCATCATGGCGTCCTCGTCCAGCTCGATTTCCGTGACCGGATCAATGGATCGTTTTCCGCCTTCACCCGTGCCGATGTGCTTTTCCAGATAGCGCACCTTCGCGCCGCGGCTGAGGAAAAAGCGGTGAATGCCGTTATGCCGGGACTCGGCGTGAGCGTCCGTATGCACGCCGCAGCCGGCCACAATGGTGACGTCGGCGTTTTCGCCCACCAGAAAGTCGTTGTACACCAGGTCGTCCACGTCGCTATGGGTAATCAAGGCCGGGATGTTGACCACCTCGCCCTTTGTGCCGGGCAATACGCGAATGATGAGGCCGGGATGGTCGGTCTTGGCGTCAATCTTGACATGCTCGGTGGATTGCCGGCCGGCGCATTGCCCGTCTTCGCGCACGTTGTACGCGCCTTGGAACACGCCCGACCAATCGGAGACGATTTTGAGAAGGTTTTCGGTGACCGCCTTCATTACGCAAACACCTCCCTTTTGAGGCATGCGGGGCAGCCTTTTTCGCCGGCGAGCAGGCGCGGCAATACGTCGGCGGCCGGGCCCATGTGCTCCAGCGCCCCGCCGGAGATGACCGCGATTTCATCCGCGATACTCAGGATACGCTCCTGATGCGAAATAATGACCAACGTACCCTTAAGCGAGCGGCGCATATCCTCAAACACGTCGATGAGGTTGGTAAAGCTCCACAGGTCGATGCCCGCCTCCGGCTCGTCAAAGATGGAAAGCTTGGTATGGCGCGCCAAAACCGTCGCAATCTCAATGCGTTTGATTTCTCCGCCCGAAAGCGTCGCGTTGACCTCGCGGTCGATGTACTCCCTGGCGCACAGTCCCACGCGGCTGAGCATGGCGCACAGGCTTTCTTCGTGCTGCTGCCCGCCGGCGGCCAATTCCATGAGCTGTCGCACCGTAAGCCCCTTAAAGCGCACCGGCTGTTGAAAAGCAAAGCTCACGCCGATTCGCGCGCGTTGGGTGACATCCAGGTCGGTAATATCCTGTCCGTCCAAAATTAGCCGGCCGCTGGTGGGGCTAACCAGCCCGGCGACGATTTTGGCCAGGGTGGTCTTGCCGCCGCCGTTGGGCCCGGTAATCACCACCAATTTGTTTTCCGGCACCGTCAGGCTGACATCCTTGAGCACCTGCACGCCGTCGGGCGTCTGCCAGGTGATATGCTGAAGCTTGAGCATCCTTGGTGTCTCATCCTTTCCGCCCCTTCTCCTTGCCGAAAAGGGACCCCTTTATTATACGTCAAAACCGCCGTTCCCGAAACCCCTTGTTGCAAAGAATCGCGGCTTTTCCTATGATTTCATTGTCGAGCGTTGGCAGCAGACAACGCTTTGCGCAAGGTTATATAGATTTCTATATGATTCCATGCCAACTTAAGTATTTACTTGGCGGCGCAATTATGTTAAACTTTTAACGAAGCCGAAAGGAGGGCACACCATGACACAAGCGCGTAAACCCGTAGACAGCGTGGAAAGGCTGGAGGAAGAAATCGCCCTGGTCAAGGCGGCGCAAAAGGAGTATGCCACCTATACCCAGGAGCAGGTGGATCGCATCTTTTTCGCGGCAGCCATGGCCGCCAACCGAATGAGAATTCCCCTGGCAAAGATGGCCGTGGAAGAAACCGGCATGGGCGTGGTGGAGGACAAGGTGATCAAAAATCACTACGCGTCCGAATACATCTACAACGCCTACCGCGACACCAAGACCTGCGGCGTCATCGAGGAGGACAAAGCCTTTGGCGTGACCCGCCTGGCTGAGCCCATCGGTGTAATCGCGGCGGTGATTCCCACCACAAACCCCACTTCCACCGCGATTTTCAAAACGCTCATCTGCCTCAAAACGCGCAACGGCATCATCATTTCTCCGCACCCGCGCGCCAAGGGCTGCACGACGGAAGCCGCGCGCATCGTCCTGCAGGCCGCTGTGGAAGCGGGAGCGCCCGAACATATCATTTCCTGGATCGACGTGCCCAGCCTGGATATGACCAACCTCGTGATGAAGGAATGCGACTGCATTCTGGCCACGGGCGGCCCCGGCATGGTGCGCTCTGCCTATTCCAGCGGCAAGCCTGCCCTGGGCGTCGGCGCCGGCAACGTTCCGGCCGTGATTCATGAAAGCGCCAATATCGTCCTGGCGGTCAACTCCATCATCCACTCCAAAACCTTTGACAACGGCATGATTTGCGCCTCCGAGCAAAGCGTCATCGTGCCGGAGTGCATCTACGACCGCGTCCGCGCCGAGTTTGCGGCGCGCGGCTGCCACTTCCTCCAGGGCGAGGATCTGGACAAGGTTCGCAAAACCATCATCATCAACGGCTCTCTCAACGCCCGCATCGTCGGACAGCCCGCCGTCAAAATCGCGGCCCTGGCCGGTGTGACGGTCGATCCCGCCACCAAGGTTCTCATCGGCGAGGTGGAAAGCGTAGATCTGAGCGAAGAGTTTGCGCATGAAAAGCTTTCCCCCGTTCTGGCCATGTACCGCGCCAAGGACATGGAGGACGCCATGGCCAAGGCCGAACGCCTCATCGAGGACGGCGGCCACGGACACACCGCCAGCCTTTACGTGGATCCCGCCAACCGCCGCGACGTGCTGATGGCTTTTGCCGAGCGCATGGAGACCTGCCGCATTGTGGTAAACACCCCGTCCTCTCAAGGCGGCATCGGCGATTTGTACAACTTCAAGCTGGCCCCCTCCCTTACCCTCGGCTGCGGCTCCTGGGGCGGAAACAGCGTGAGCGAAAACGTGGGCGTCAAGCACCTGCTCAACATCAAGACCGTGGCCGAGAGGAGAGAGAACATGCTGTGGTTCCGCGCGCCCCAGAAGATTTATATCAAAAAGGGCTGCCTGCCTGTAGCCCTGCGTGAGCTCAAGGACGTGATGAACAAGAAAAAGGTGTTCATCGTCACCGACAGCTTCCTCTACCACAACGGCTACACCAAGGCCATCACCGACCGCTTGGACGAAATGGGCATCCGTCACGCCACTTTCTACGACGTGGAGCCCGATCCCAGCCTGGTCAGCGCGCAGGCCGGCGCCGCGGCCATGACCTCCTTTGAACCCGACTGCATCATCGCCATCGGCGGCGGCAGCGCCATGGACGCCGCCAAAATCATGTGGGTGCTCTACGAGCATCCCGAGGTCAATTTCATGGACATGGCCATGCGCTTCTGCGACATCCGCAAGCGTATCTACACCTTCCCCAAGATGGGCCAGAAGGCATATTTCATCGCCATTCCCACCAGCGCCGGCACCGGCAGCGAGGTCACGCCCTTTGCCATTATCACCGACCGCACCACAGACATCAAATACGCGCTGGCTGATTATGAGCTTCTGCCCAACATGGCCATCGTGGACGCCGACATGATGATGAACGCGCCCAAGGGCCTCACCGCCGCCAGCGGCATCGACGCCGTGACCCATGACCTGGAAGCCATCGCCAGCATGATGGCCACCGACTACACCGACGGTCTGGCGCTGCAAAGCCTCAAGATGATTTTTGAATACCTGCCCCGCGCTTACGAAAACGGCGCTTCCGACGTTGAGGCCCGCGAAAAAATGGCCAACGCCGCCACCATTGCGGGCATGGCCTTCGCCAATGCCTTCCTGGGCGTGTGCCACTCCATGGCGCATAAGCTGGGCGCGTTCCATCACCTGCCCCACGGCGTCGCCAACGCGCTGCTCATCGACGAGGTGCTGCGCTACAACGCCCAGGAGGTTCCCGCCAAGATGGGCACCTTCCCGCAGTATGACCACCCGCACACCCTCGCGCGCTACGCCATGGTCGCCGACGCCCTCAACCTTGGCGGCGACACCGACGAACAAAAGCTGGAAAACCTCATTCACGCCGTCGACGAGCTCAAAGCCAAAATCGGCATCAAGCCCACCATCCGCGATTACGTCCCGAATGAAAAGGATTTCCTGGAGCGCCTGGACGCCATGGTGGAACTCGCCTTCGACGATCAATGCACCGGCGCCAACCCCCGGTATCCGCTGATGAAGGAAATCAAGCAAATGTATCTTAACGCCTATTATGGCGCCGATCGCAAGTAAAAAGGAGGGAAAGGCGTAATGAAGCTCGAAAAAGTCATAGCGGTGCGCACCAATAAAACCGTTTACCGCGACGGCGACATGGCCGTAAAGGTGTTTGACAGCGACTACAGCAAGGCTGACGTTCTCAACGAAGCGCTTAATCAGGCGCGCGTAGAGGAAACGGCGCTGAACGTGCCCAAACTCATTGAGGTCAGCCGCATTGACGGCAAATGGGCCATTGTCAGCGACTTCATTCCCGGCAAGACGCTGGCGCGCTTGATGGAGGAAAACCCAGACAAGCGCGACGAATACCTGGAGCTCTTCGTGGATTTGCAGCTGAAGGTGCATAGCCAGGTTTGTCCGCTGCTCAACAAGCTCAAGGACAAGATGAACCGCAAGATTTCCGAAAGCGGCCTGGACGCCACCACCCGCTACGAGCTGCACACCCGTTTGGAGGGCATGCCCAAGCACAACAAGCTTTGCCACGGGGATTTTGATCCGCGCAATATCATTATCCGCGACGACGGAACACCCTACATCCTGGACTGGTCGCACGCCACGCAGGGCAACGCCAGCGCCGACGCCGCGCGCACCTACCTGCTCTTCTGGCTCAACGGCGATATCGACGGCGCGGAAAAGTACCTCAATCTCTTCTGCCAAAAGAGCGACACCGCCAAGCAGTACGTGCAGAAATGGATTCCCATTGTGGCTGCCAGCCAAAGCGTCAAAGGCCGCGCGGAGGAGCGCGAGTTCCTGCTGCACTGGGTCAACGTGGTGGATTACGAATAAAAGGAGCATCTCGACATGAAAATCACCATTTGCATCGGTTCCAGCTGCCATCTCAAGGGCTCTCGTCAAATCGTGGAGGAAATGCAGCGCCTGGTGGCGGAGCATCAGCTCAAGAACCGCATTGAGCTGGCCGGCAAATTCTGCATGGGCAACTGCCAAAACGGGGTTTGCGTAACCATTGACGATGAGAATTTTTCCCTCAAACCCGAGGATACCCGCGCGTTTTTTGACAACGAAGTCCTGCCCCGCCTGAAGTAACCCACGCCCGGCTCCCCTTTGTCCAAGGAGAGCCGGGCTTTGACATGATCTTGCATTTGCGCCAGATACGGTATACAATGCATACAGAGCTTGACCGCGCCAGTCGCGGTCAATTCCGGGTCAAAAACGCGGCCCGTACAGGAGGTCTGCCCCATGCTTGAGGTTCTCAACCTGAACCAAAACGACTGTGCGGACTGCTACAAATGCATCCGCACCTGTTCGGTCAAAGCCATTACCTACGCCAACAACACGGCGGAAATCGTACACGACGACTGCGTGCTGTGCGGCAACTGCTTTGTGGTCTGCCCTCAGAAGGCCAAGCAGGTGCGCAGCGACGTCCAGCGCGTCAAAGACGCCATGCGCGCAGGCCGGCATGTCATTTGCAGCCTGGCGCCGTCCTTCATCGCGGATTTCCGCATTTCGGGCCTGGAGCCCATGAAGCAGGCGCTGATGGCCCTGGGCTTCACCGACGTGGAGGAAACCGCCGTCGGCGCGCAAATGGTCAGCGACGAGTACGCCCGCATCATGCGCGAGCACAAGCAAAACGTGCTGATCTCCAGCTGCTGCCCGTCCATCAACCTGTTGATCCAAAAGTACTACCCAACGATGCTGGGAAGCCTGGCGCGGGTGCTCACGCCCATGCAGGCCCATTGCAAATCCATCCGTGAGCGCGATCCGCAAGCCTTTACGGTGTTTATCGGCCCTTGCATCGCCAAAAAAGCCGAAGCCGACGATAGTGAATACACCGACGTGGCCCTTACCTTTGATGAGTTGCGCGACTGGCTGGCACAAGAGCATATTGAGCTTGCGGCAGAGCATGTGCGCCGAAATGAAGGAAAGCTGGCGCGGTTTTATCCTGCTACGGGCGGCGTGCTTCACGCCACGCAGCAGGTGGAAGGCTACCGGCGCATCGCCATCGACGGCATCGACAACTGCCGCGCCGTGTTTGACGAGTTGGAAAACGGCGGCATGAACAACGTCTTCATCGAGATGAGCGCCTGCGAAGGCAGCTGTATCAACGGCCCCTGCATCCGCGAGCACAAGGAGCGCCGGCTGAAGGGCGCCTTGCGCGTGGATTCCTTCGCGGGCGACGGGCGCTTTGACCTGCCGGCGCCTCATGACATCTCCCATACCTATCCCTTTACCGGCGGCAAGAAGGTGAAGTTCGGCTCCGAGGCCATTCAGGAAATGCTCATCAAGATGGGCAAAACCAGCCCGGACAAGGAGCTCAACTGCGGCAGCTGCGGCTACGCCACCTGCCGCTACAAGGCCGTGGCCATCCTGGAGGGCAAGGCAAAAATCGAAATGTGCCTGCCCTTCCTCAAGGAAAAGGCCGAAAGCTTCTCTGATACCATCATCAACAACACGCCCAACGCCATTTTGGTGATGGACGAGGATTTGGTCGTGCAGCAAATCAACCGCGCGGCCATGAAAATGTTCGGCCTCAAGGCCGCCTCCGACGCCGTGGGCAAACCGGTGGATCTTATCTTGAGCCCGGAAGATTATCAAAGCATCATCGTAACGGCGCTGCACTCCACCAACCGCGCCCATTTCCTGCCCGATTACGGCCGCTACGTGGATGAAACCATCCTTTACGACCGACAATTCCACGTTGTCATTTCTCTCATGCGCGACATCACCGAGCAGCAATCGCTTCGTGAAAAGGACGCCGAGCTGCGCAAGCAGACGGTGGAAATTGCCGACAAGGTCATCGACAAGCAAATGCGCGTGGTTCAGGAAATCGCCTCGCTGCTGGGCGAAACCACCGCGGAAACCAAAATTGCCCTGACCCGGCTGAAGGATGCGATGGGCCATGAATGAACTGTGGATTGAGACGGGCGCCATCAGCCTGAACAAAACAGGCGAATCGCTTTGCGGCGACAAGGTGGAAATCTCCGGCGGCGGCGACGAGGACCTGACCTTGGTGCTGGCCGACGGCTTGGGCAGCGGCGTAAAGGCCAACATTCTTTCCACCCTGACCAGCAAGATTCTATGCACGATGATTTCCGGCGGGATTCCCTTGGAGGAATGCGTGTCCACCATCGCCAGCACCCTGCCGGTATGCAGCGTGCGCAAGGTGGCGTATTCCACTTTTACCATCCTTCGCATTTTGGGCAACCGCATCGCCCATATCATTCAGTTTGACAACCCGGCTACCATCGTGCTGCGCCACGGAGAAATCTTCGACTATCCGCGCACCACGCGCGTCATCGCTGACAAAACCATTTGGGAAACTTCTTTTCCCATTGAGCGCGACGACGTGTTCATCACCATGAGCGACGGCGCGGAGTATGCCGGCGTGGGCCGCCAGCTGAATTTCGGCTGGACGCGGGACAGCATTGCCGTATTTGCCATGGGCAACTACATGCCCAGCAACAGCGCCAAGACGACCGCGGGGCTCATCATTGACGAGTGCGAGCGTCTTTACGGCGGCAAGCCCGGCGACGATACCACCGTAGCTGTCGCGCGCGTGCGGGGCCGTCACACGGTCAGCCTGGTGGTCGGGCCGCCTGAGCATCGTGAAGACGACCAGCGCATGATGGATCTATTTTTCGGCAAAGAAGGCGTGAAAATCGTCTGCGGCGGCACCACGAGCCAGGTGGTTTCGCGCTATCTGGGCAAGCCCATCGACGCGACGCTGGACTACTTTGACCCGGAAATCCCACCCATCAGTCACATCGCCGGCGTGGATCTGACCACCGAAGGCGTCATTACCCTCTCGCGCGTGCTGGAATACGCTCAGGACTACTTGCAGGCCGCAAAACTCGCGCCCAAGTGGGCCGTGCAAAAAGACGGCGCCAGCCTCATTGCCCGCGAACTGTTTGAAAACGCGACGGACGTCGAGTTTTATGTGGGACGCGCCATCAACCCCGCTCATCAAAATCCCAACCTGCCCATCACCTTCGCCATCAAGCAACAGCTCATCCGCAGCCTGACCGAATGCCTGGGACGCATGGGCAAGCACATCCGCGTTTCTTACTTCTGACCATTGCAAAGGAGCCGTGAAGCATGCTGCTGTTTGACACCTATGTCCAAAAGCTCAAGTACAAGGTTCTGCGCGAAGTCGCCAAGCACGCCTATGAGGGAACGCTTCAGGACTGCTACCTAGACATCCCCAAGCTGATTTCCCCGGGGCCCAAAAGCACCATGCGCTGCTGCATCTACAAGGAACGCGCCATCGTTGCCGAGCGCGTCAAAATTGCCATGGGCGGCGACAAGACCAACAGCAACGTCATCGAGGTTATCGGCATCGCCTGCGACGAATGCCCGGTAAGCGGCTACCGCGTGGGCCCGGACTGCCGCGGCTGCATCGCGCACCGCTGCTCCAGCGTCTGTCCGCGGGGCGCCATCAGCTTCGACGCCGACCATCACGCTCATATCGACCCCGATAAGTGTGTCAATTGCGGCAAATGCGCCTCCGTTTGCCCTTACAGCGCCATTCAAAACCACGTGCGTCCCTGTGAACGCGCCTGCAAAATCAAGGCCATCTCCCAGGGCGAAAACCATGTGGCCCACATTGACAACAGCAAGTGCACCGCTTGCGGCGCGTGCGTATATCAATGTCCTTTCGGCGCCATTCAGGACAAATCCAGCTTGCTGGACGCCATCCGCATGATCCGCGACAGCGAAGGCAACCAGCGTTATAAGGTCTATGCCGTGGTCGCGCCGTCCATTTCCAGCCAGTTCGTCTATGCAAAGCTGGGTCAGGTGATCACGGGGCTGAAGCATCTGGGCTTTTTCAGCGTCGTCGAGGCGGCCCTGGGCGCGGACATGGTGGCCTATAACGAGGCGCGTGAGCTGGCGGAAAAAGGCTTTCTGACCTCCAGCTGCTGCCCCGCCTTCGTCAGCTATATTGAAAAAAGCTTCCCCGCGATGAAGCCCTTGATCAGCCATAACCTCTCCCCCATGGCGGAGGTATCGCGCTTCATCAAGTCCACCGATCCGGACGCCAAGGTGATTTTCATCGGGCCGTGCACCGCCAAAAAGCAGGAAGTCCTGCGCGACGAAGTGAAGCCCTACGTGGATTGCGTCCTGACGTTTGAGGAACTGCAAGCCTGGTTCGACAGCCGCGAGCTTTCCCTGGGCGAGCTGGAGGAAGGCGTGCTGGACAACGCCAGCTACTTTGGCCGCATCTTCGCCCGCTGCGGCGGCCTGAGCGACGCCGTGGCTCAGGCGCTCAAGGAGCAAAACAGCGACTTTACCGTTCAGCCCGTCAGCTGCGACGGCATCGAGGAATGCCGCGTGGCGCTTTTGAAAAAGCAAAAGGGGCTGCTGAAGGAGAACTTTATCGAAGGCATGGCTTGCGTGGGCGGGTGCATTGGCGGCGCGGGCTGCCTTACTCACGGGCCCAAGGACAAGGGCGAGGTGGACAAGTACGGCCACGAAGCCTACGAAAAAACCATTACCGACGCGCTTGCCCAATGCGCTTACCACATGGACAAATGACCGCCGTTTTCCAAAAGCCCGAAAAGCGAAATGCTTTTCGGGCTTTTGGCATGCCTTCGGGCTTTCCTTTTTGCAAAAGATGCGGTAAAATGGTTTAGATAGCTTACTGGAAAGGCTGATCAAGGATGATCGAGCTGATAATCAATCCCGTTGCCGGCAACGGACTGGCCAAAAAGATCGGGCAGGAAGCAGGGCGCCTGCTTGAGCAGCGCGGCATCGAACACCGCTTTCACCTGACGGAAGCACCGGGCCATGCGACCGTGCTGGCGCGTGAGGCTGCGCAGCGCGGCGCAGAAACCGTCATCGCCTTTGGCGGCGACGGTACCCTGACCGAAACCGCGGCCGGGCTGCGGGGCACGCGCACGGCGCTTGGCATCGTGCCTGCGGGAACGGGCAACGATTTTGTCAAAACCGTCGGCACACCCCGCCATTGGCGGGAAGCCCTGGAGTTCGTCCTGAACCATCCGGCGCGGCCCGTGAACACGGGCTTGATGAACGGACGCTTCTTCCTCAATGTGTGCGGCATCGGGTTTGATGTGATGGTCTTGGATTATGCTCAAAAGGCCAAAAAGCGCGTCCGCGGCATCTGGCCCTACCTCTACGGCGTGCTTCGCGCCGTCGCCGCTTTCCGGCCCAAGCCAATGCGCGTTACCCTGGCGGACGGCACCTCGCTGGAAGGAGAATACATGATTTGCACCGTGGCCAACGGGCGCTACATCGGCGGCGGCATTCCCATTGTGCCTGGGGCCGACGTAACCGACGGATTGCTGAACGTCCAAATTGTCAAAAGCGTACCGCGATGGCGCATTCCCTTTTACCTGCCGGCGCTGCTCTCGGGCAAGCTGGCCTCGCTGCGCTTTACGCAGAGTTATCTAGCGCGCCAATGCGTTCTTTGCGCTTCGCATATGCGCCTCAACCTTGACGGAGAAATCCTTCCCGTGGAGGAAGCCCGCTTTGCGTGCGAAACCGACGCGCTTTTGCTGCATTGGTAGGCGGATGTAAATTTTCTTCGCATTTGTCGCGTATTATGGGGATTTTCCGGGCATGTTATGGTATACTGTGGTATAGGCCGAACCGATCGACGTCAGAAAGAGGGTTGAATGGATGGCATCCTTTGTCAACAACGTAAAGGCGACGTTTCTCAGAGGTCTGGAGGCAGTCGGCAAGGGCGCGTCCAACATGGCGGCCAGCGCTCATCACCGGCTGAGCGAAATCAACCTGGAGTCGCGCCGCCACGAAATTCTAACCGAGCTTCCCCTGCGAGCGCTGGATCTATGGCAAAACGGCGCGGTGATGCCCGAGCCGCTCAACGAAATGCTCGCGGAACTCAACGACGTGGATCAGCAGCTGGCGGTCATGCGAGCCAAGCGGTATGCGCGCGTGGAAACCGACGCCTCGCAGGACGAAGCGGCGGCGGAAACAACCGATTTTTCGGAAGCGATGGCGGAGGATGCAGACGAAGCGTTTGACGCCACGGCGGAAACGTCCGCATGGGAATCGCCGTTATCTGAGGAAGATCCAGCGGACGCCGAGGCATGCGAGGATGCTTGCGCGTGCGAAGCCTCCGAAGATCTTCCAAAACAGGACGCGCAAGAAGCGCCCGCAGAAGAACCGGCAGGTAGCGAGCAGCCGTAGGCCCTTTCAGGCTTGTCAAGCATGCCTTCATCCCCGGAACGGCCCTATCCGCCGTTCCGGGGATATTGTTTAGGGATCGGCTGTTACTTTTGAGCGCGAATCATGGCCGTGTGATCATCCCCGGGCAGGAAGCCCATCACCTCGACCAACGAAAAGCCGGCGTCTTGCAGCGCCTGCTTTTCATGCGCCAGCGTCAAGGGCGTATCAAAATGCACAAACGCCTCCGCCGCCAGGCCGTCACGCCGCTTCCTGCGCTCCAGCTCGGCAAAGGCAAGGTCTTCCACGGCCTGAGAGGTGGCGATGTAGTCGCACTCCAAAAAGACGCCGCCAGGCTTGAGGCTTCGGAGCACCTTGCCAAACAGCGCCGTCTTTTGCGCGGCCGTCACATGATGAAGCGTCTCAAAGGCAACCGCGGCGTCAAAGCAAGCCTGTCCCAGATCGCACCGAAAATAATCCGCCAGCACAAGCGTCAGGGCTTTGCGTGGATGTTTTTGTTTGAGCTTGGCAAGCATGGGCTCGGACAAATCCACCCCCGTGACGCGCAGGAAAGGAAACCGGGCAAAAATGGCGTCCAGCTCCAGGCCGCTGCCGCAGCCGATGTCCAGCAAGTCCGCCGTGGATTCCGGCAGCAAATCGGCCATCCAGCGATAGTGCGCCCGCCAGGGCGACATATGCTCCTCGTATTGCTCCCAGCGTGCGCCGAAAAAATCGCCCATGGCCTCCAACGGCTCCTGCGCGGTTTCCTCGTACCAACGGCGAAGCGCCTCCGCATCCCGGTCCATGCAATTCCCCCTCTCATGGGTTTGAAAACATTATACCCCATGGAAGGAGAAAAGGAAACCGGGCGGAGGCGCTGCGCTTCACTTGGGAAAGGATTTAAGGCCGAAGGTATGCATAGGTTCGCCTGGCAATCCCCAGCTCCTCATCGGTAGGAACAACCAGAACCGAGACTTGAGAATCCTGCGCGGTCAAATCCGCCTTTCCATGCGCGCTGGCATTCTTTGCTTCGTCCATTTTCACGCCAAGCGCCGAGAGTTTATCGCACACCATTTTGCGGATGATTCCGGCGTTTTCTCCGATACCCGCGGTAAACACCAGGTCGTCCAGGCCGCCCAGGTCGACATAGAAGGCGCCAATGTAATGGACGATGCCCGCCACGAATACTTTTAGCGCCAGCTGCGCGCGTTCATTGCCATTCTCCGCGGCCTCCTGGATATAGCGCACATCGGCGCTGACGCCGGAGATTCCCAATAGGCCGCCTTTCTTTTCAAAGCCATCATGGATTTCCTGATCCGTAAGGCCTTCGTGCCGCAAAAAGGCGAACAAATCGCAATCCATATCGCCCACGCGGGTCGCATGAATCAAGCCGGACTGCAGCGACATGCCAAAGCTGGTGTCAATGCTGACCCCGTTTTCAATGGCGCAAACCGACGAGCTGCCTCCCAGATGGCATGATATGGCCTTATACGGGCGTCCGCCGTGCTTTTCATTGAGCACATCCGCTATATAACCATGGGAAGCGCTGTGGTATCCCAAGCGCTGAACGCCATAGCGCTCATACCATTCATAGGGCACGCCGTACAGCTTGCGTTCCAGAGGGATGTTGCGGTGGAACGCCGTTTCAAAGCATCCCAAAAACAAAGCATCCGGCAGAACTTCGCGCATGGTTTCAATGGCTTGAATGTAACCCGTATTATGCAGGGTGGCCAACGGGAGCCATTCGCGCATGCCTTCCAGCACTTCATCGGTCAGTTCGTGAACGCCGAAATGACCTTTGGACAGCGTGGCTTTGTAGCCTACGCGGTCAATGTCGGAAATCTTGGCAATCACGCCTTGCTCTTTCGAGGTCAAATACGTCAGGTAGCGCTCAATCCCGCTGCGATAGCTGGGAATGTTTTGCTTTTCCTGATCCACCCTCTGGCCCGTCTGGAGATTGACATATTGAAAGATCGAATCCTCCGGCGTTCCGACGCGCTCCACCTTCCCCGTGGAAAGCACCCGGCATTCCGGCATTTGATACAATTTGAACTTCAGCGAAGTGCTGCCTACGTTGCAAACCAGAACTCTCATGGTTTCGCTGTCCTTCCTAGCCAGAATCTCAAAAGCCCAAGTCCTCCAGGATATCCATCATCTTTTTGTCTCCTCCCGCCGGAGGCGTCCAATCCACTTGCACGACCTCGCAGCCCTGTTCTCTGGCAGCGTCTCCAAAAAGGCTAGTACCAACGTTGATAAGAACAAGTTTAGAGCCAAACAGCCGCAAAATCTTTTCTGTGTCCATTATGCCCG
>DVME01000003.1 GCA_018715175.1 Candidatus Limiplasma stercoravium | reverse complement strand
CCTGCGCTTCGCCCAGCTGCGCCAGCGTCATCGTGATCGCCGCCGTCAGCGTCGTCTTGCCGTGGTCCACGTGTCCGATCGTTCCGATGTTTACGTGCGGCTTGGTGCGCTCAAATTTCGCCTTCGCCATGAATGATGCTCCTCCTTATGCTTGTCAGAAGCGACGTTTTAGTCTCTCACTTGCGCACGCCCGTCACCTTTTCGGCGATGGAGCGTGGGACTTCCTCGTAGTGGTCAAACTGCATGCTGAACAGCCCGCGGCCCTGGGTGCGGCTGCGCAGGTCGGTCGCGTAGCCGAACATCTCGCTGAGCGGAACGAAGGCATGCACGGTTTGCTCGCCCATGCGGGCTTCCATGCCCTCAATGCGTCCGCGGCGGCTGGAGATATCGCCCATTACGTCGCCCATGTACTGTTCGGGAATGATGACCTCGACCTTCATCACCGGCTCCAGCAGGCAGGGATCCGCCTTGGCGTAAGCCTCTTTGAAGGCCAGGGAACCGGCGATCTTGAACGCCAGCTCCGAGGAGTCCACCTCGTGATAGCTGCCGTCGAACAGCGTCACCTTGAAATCCACCACCTCGTAGCCGCCCAGCGAGCCGCTCTGCGCGGCCTCGCGGATACCGGCGTCGATGGGGCCGATGAATTCCTTGGGGATCACGCCGCCGACGATTTTGTTGTCAAAGACGTAGCCCGTGCCTGGCTCGACGGGTTCCAGCTCGATCCAGCAGTCGCCGAACTGACCGTGGCCGCCGGTTTGACGCACGTAGCGCCCTTCGGCCTTGGCCGCCTTGCGGATGGTTTCGCGGTAGGCCACCTGGGGCTTGCCCACGGTGGCTTCCACCTTGAACTCGCGCAGCATGCGGTCAACGATGATTTCCAGGTGCAGTTCGCCCATGCCGGCGATGATGGTCTGGCCGGTCTGCTGGTCGGTGTAGGTTTTGAAGGTGGGATCCTCCTCCGCCAGCTTGACCAGCGCCATGGTCATCTTGTCCTGGCCGGCCTTGGTCTTGGGCTCGATGGCCACCTGGATGACCGGGTCGGGGAACTCCATGGATTCCAGGATGATGGGCTTTTTCTCGTCGCAAAGCGTGTCGGCGGTGGTGGTATCCTTGAGGCCCACGATGCCGCAAATGTCGCCCGCGTAAACGGTTTCGACTTCTTCGCGGTGGTTGGCGTGCATCATCACCAGCCGGCCGATGCGCTCGCGCTTGCGCTTGGTGGAGTTGTAGGCGTAGCTGCCGCTTTCCAGCACGCCGCTGTAAACGCGGCAGAAAGCCAGCTTGCCCACGAACGTATCGGTCATGATCTTGAAGGCCAGGGCGGAGAAGGGCTCGCTGTCGGAAGGATGGCGTTCCAGCTCCTTGTCCGGGTCGTCAGGATCGATGCCCTTGATGGCGGGAATGTCCAAGGGGGACGGCATGTAGGCCACCACCGCGTCCAAAAGCGGCTGCACGCCCTTGTTGCGGTAGGACGTACCGCACAGCACGGGGGTCATGGTGCAGTCGATGGTGGCTTTGCGGATAGCGGCGTTGATTTCGTCCTGGGTCAGTTCCTCGCCGTCGAAGAATTTTTCCAGGAGCGCCTCGTCGGTCTCGGCCACGGTTTCGATGAGCTTTTGGTGGTACTCTTCGGCCTGGTCGCGCAGGGATTGGGGAATTTCCTCCTCGCGCACGTCCTTGCCGTCGTCGTCGTAGTACACCTCGGCCTTCATGCGCACCAGGTCGATGATGCCCCGAAAGTCCGCCTCCTTGCCGATGGGCAGCTGGATGGGCACGGCGTTGGCGCCCAAGCGGTCGCGCATCATGTCCACCACGCGGAAGAAATCCGCGCCCACGATGTCCATCTTGTTGACGTACGCCATGCGGGGCACATGGTACTTGTTGGCCTGGCGCCACACGGTTTCGCTTTGGGGTTCTACGCCGCCTTTGGCGCAAAACACCGCCACGGAGCCGTCCAGCACGCGCAGGCTGCGCTCGACCTCAACGGTAAAGTCCACGTGACCGGGGGTGTCGATGATGTTGATGCGGTAGCCTTTCCATTGGCAGGTGGTCGCCGCGGAGGTAATGGTAATGCCGCGCTCCTGCTCCATCCAGTCCATGGTGGCCGCGCCTTCATGCACCTCACCCAAGCGGTGCGTGCGTCCCGTATAAAACAGGATGCGTTCGGTCGTGGTGGTTTTACCGGCGTCGATGTGAGCCATGATGCCGATATTGCGCACCTTTTCCAAGGGGTGACTTCTTGGCATAAACGAGGGTCTCCTTTCCAATAGGGCCGCGAAAGCCGCGCCTTACCAGCGATAATGCGCGAAGGCCTTGTTCGCCTCGGCCATGCGGTGCATTTCTTCCTTGCGCTTGACGGCGGCGCCGGTGTTGTTGGCGGCGTCCATCAGTTCGGCGGCAAGGCGCTGGGCCATGGTTTTTTCGCCGCGCTTGCGGCTGAAGTCCACCAGCCAGCGAAGCGCCAGGGTCTGGCGGCGCTCCGGGCGGATCTCGATGGGCACCTGGTAGGTGGCGCCACCGACGCGGCGGGCCTTGACCTCCAGCTGCGGGGCCACGTTGCTCAGCGCGGCGGTAAAGACGTCGTTGGCGTCCTTGCCGGTCTTTTCGGCAATGGTTTCAAACGCGGAATAGCAAATGCGCTGCGCGGTGCCGCGCTTGCCGTCCAGCATGATTTGGTTGATGAGCTTGGTCACCACCGTCGTTCCGTAAACGGGATCGGGCAGGACCTCGCGCTTGGGAATAAATCCACGGCGGGGCATTGAATTTCCTCCTTCGTTGGGCGATGTTGATCGCCGCGGTAACGTAAGATTCCAGGCAGCTTGAAAGCGTGCGGCGCGTTGTGCGGTGCGGTTTCTGACGGCCTTCAGCATCGACCGCTCCCCGAAGCAGGGGAAAGTCACGCGGTGTTCGCAAGCCGTTTCCCCCGCTTCGATTCTCACGGGGACGGCGTCGCGCTCCTGCGCCCACTCCGAAATGAGCGCAAACCCAAACGCGCGCGGGCGCTTACTTCTTGGGCCGCTTGGCGCCGTACAGGGAACGGGCCTGCATCCGCTTGGCCACGCCAGCCGTGTCAAGAGCGCCGCGAATGATGTGGTAGCGCACGCCGGGCAGGTCGCGCACGCGGCCGCCGCGGATGAGCACCACGCTGTGCTCCTGCAGGTTGTGGCCAATACCCGGGATGTAGCACGTACCTTCAATCTGATTGGTCAGACGGATACGGGCGATCTTACGCAGGGCGGAATTGGGCTTTTTGGGGGTCGTGGTCTTAACGCTCAGGCACACGCCGCGCTTCTGCGGGCATCCCTGCAGGATAGGAGCCGTAGACCTGTTTTCGACCTTTTTC
>DVME01000059.1 GCA_018715175.1 Candidatus Limiplasma stercoravium | reverse complement strand
CGCAGGGGAAACGTGTTTTGGCGCAAAAGGCCGCCGCAGGCGGACTTTTGCGACAAGCTGAGCCCCTGTCCTTCTGGACAGGGGCTTCGAAAAAGCTCGCCTTAGGCGCGTATCACGGCGCCATGGAGATGCGCGCAGGCGCGCACGACCTTTTCCATGGCCTTTTGCACGTCCGGCTCGGTCAGCGTGCGGTCGGAAGCGCGGAACGTCAGCGAGAAGGCCACGCTTTTCTTGCTGGGGCCCACCTGCGCGCCGCGGTAGACGTCGAAGAGCTGGATGTGCTCCAGCAGGTTGCCGGCCGCCTTGCGCATATCGGCCATCAGCGGGCCCACGGGCACGCTTTCTTCCAAAACCAGCGCCAGATCGCGCTCCACCGCGGGGAAGCGGGGCATGGGCTTGACCTCGCCCATGGGCTCATAGGCGTCCAGAAGCGTTTGCAGGTTCATTTCGGCGATGACCGCGCGCTTGGGCATATCAAAGCGGTCGCGCACGTCGGGATGCACCTCGCCCACGACGGCGAACACCGTATCGCCCCGCGTCAGGCGCGCGCAGCGGCCCGGGTGGTGGTAGCTTTCGCCGCCGGGCGTCACCTCGCACGCGACGCCGCAGGCGTGCAGCACCGCCTCCACCGCCCCACGCACAGCGTAGAAGTCCGCTTCCGGGCCGTAAGCGCCCAGGCACAGGGTTTGGGTTTCCGTGGGCAAGCCCTCCTGGGTGCGCGCATGGTGGTCAAAGACGGCGGCCATCTCGTAAAGGCTGGCGGCCGGGGTGGAATGGTTCATGTTAAAGGCCAGGGAGCGCAGCATGCCGCAGGCCAGGGTGGTGCGCATCACGGCGGTATCCTCGCCCAAGGGATTGCGGATGGGCATGGGATCGCGGCGCGGATCCTCCTGGGGCAAGCCCAGCTTTTCCAGCTCCTTGAGGCCGGTGAAGCTGAAGTTCATGATTTCCAGATACCCCAGGCCGCACAGCACCCGCGCGACGCGGTTTTTGAGCTCCTTCATGGGGCTGACGCCGCCCTGCGTGGTCTGGCCCAGCAGCGGCGTGGAGGGGATGTGATCGTAGCCGTAAATGCGCAGGCATTCCTCGCACACGTCGGCCTCGCCGTCCAAATCCTCCCGATACGGCGGCACGGTCACGGTCAGGCGGTCGCCGTCGAGCTCGCAGCCGAATTGCAGCCGGCGCAGGATATCCACCATGTCCTGCGCGGGCATCTCCACGCCCGCGCGCTCGCAGATGCGCCGCACGCTGGCGGTGATGACCTGCGCGGGCTTGGGCGCGGGATAGAGGTCGATTTGGCCGCCGACCACGTCGCCCGCGTCCAGAAGGTTGACCAGCATGCAGGCCCGGTCCATGGCTTCCTGCACGGTATGCGCGCACACGCCGCGCTCAAAGCGGCCGCTGCTTTCGGTGCGCATGCCCAGGGCGCGGCTGGTGAGGCGGATGGCGGTGCGGTCGAAGCTGGCGCACTCGAACATCACCGTGGCGGTTTCCTCGGTGATTTCGCTTTCCTCGCCGCCCATGATGCCGGCCAAGCCGGTGGCGCGGCTCTCGTCGCAGATGACCAGGTCGTCCGGGCGCAAGGCGCGGCAAACGCCGTCCAGGGTGGTCAGGGTTTCGCCCGCCTGCGCGCGGCGCACCACGATGTGCTTGCCGCGAACCTTGCTCAGGTCAAAGGCGTGCATGGGGTGGCCGTACTCCAGCATGACGTAGTTGGTGATGTCCACGATGTTATTGATGGCGCGAAGGCCCGCGGCGTGCAGATGCTGGCGCAACCACATCGGCGACGGCCCGATGCGCACGTTGCGAATCACGCGGGCCATATAGCGGGGGCACAGGTCGGGGGCCTGCACCTCCACGCGCACCTCGTCGTGAATGTCGCCGCCCGCTTCCACAACCACGGGCGGAGTCACACGCAAAGGGGTGTTCAGGGTGGCGGCGGTTTCCCGCGCAATGCCCAGGACGCTCAGGCAATCCGGACGGTTGGCGAGGATCTCCACATCCACGGCCACGTCGTCCAAGCCCAGCAAGGGCTTGACATCGCTGCCCACGGGCGCTTCTTCCCGAAAAATCAGCAACCCCGCCTCGCCCACGCTGGGGTAGAGCTCCTGGGGCACCTTGAGCTCGGCGGCGGAGCAAAGCATGCCTTCGGACACGATGCCCCTGAGCTTGCCCTTTTTGATGCGCACATTTCCCGGCAGGCGAGCGCCGTCCAGCGCCACGGGCGCCAGAATGCCCACGGCGACGTTGGGCGCGCCGCAAACGATGTGCAGCGGCTGCTCCCCGCCCACGTCCACCTGGCATACGTGCAGATGATCGCTGCCTTCCACGGGATCGCAGGCGAGCACCCGGCCCACCACCACGCCGCTGATGCCGCCGCTGACATCCTCCACGCCTTCCACGGCGGTGCCGGACATAATCATGCGCCGGGCGTATTCCTCGGGCGAAAGCGGAACGTCCACATACTGTTTGAGCATATTCATGGAAACCCTCATGGATCCATTCCTCCCTTCGCTTATCTCAGCTGTCCCAGCAGCCGCGCGTCGCCTTCAAAGAGCAGGCGCATGTCGCGGATGCCATAGCGTTTCATGGCGATGCGCTCCAAGCCGATGCCAAAGGCGAACCCGGAATAGCGCGCGCTGTCGATGCCGCACATGTCCAGCACCTTGGGGTTGACCATGCCGCAGCCCAGCACCTCCACCCAGCCGGTGCCCTTGCACACCCCGCAGCCCTTGCCATGGCAGGCGGTGCAGGTGAGATCCACCTCGGCGCTGGGCTCCGTGAAGGGGAAGAAGCTGGGCCGGAAGCGGATTTCCACCGTCGGGCCGTACAGCTTTTTGGCAAACGCCTCCAGCGTGCCGCGCAGGTCGCTCATGCGCACGTGCTCGTCCACCACCAGCCCCTCCATTTGGTGAAACACCGGGCTGTGGGTGGCGTCCACCTCGTCGGCGCGGTACACGCGCCCCGGGCAGATGATGCGGATGGGCGGCTTGCGGGTAAGCATGGCCCGGGCCTGCATGGGGCTGGTGTGGGTGCGCAGCACGATGTTGTCATCCATGTAAAAGGTGTCCTGCGCGTCGCGGGCGGGATGGTTTTTGGGCAGGTTCATCAGCTCGAAGTTGTAATGATCCAATTCCACTTCCGGCCCTTCCATCACCTCAAAGCCCATGCCGCTGAAGCAGTCGATGAGCTCGTTCATCACCAGGGTGATGGGGTGTTCGCTGCCCATGCGGGGCAGCGGCCGCGGCTCGGTGACGTCGATGGTTTCGCTTTGGATAGCGGCCAGGCGCTCGGCGGCCTGCAAGCGCGCCTGCGCCTCGTCCATGCGGGCGGTCAGGCGCTGGCGCTCGTCGTTGATCAGCGCGCCCATGCGCGGCCTTTCCTGGGGCGGCAAACCGCCCAGGGCCTTGAGCATCGCGGTCAGCTCGCCCTTCTTTCCCAAGATGCGCACGCGCAGGGCTTCCAGCTCGGCGCTGCTTTTAAGGCTCTCCAGCTCGCGCTCCACGCGCTGGCTCAGCTGGCGCAGGTTTTGTTCCATATGTGTCCCCTCCTCAACCAAACGTCCGTCCATGAAAAAAGGCCCCGCCCCATGCGCGCATGGGACGAAAGCCTTTGGCTACGTGGTACCACCCATTGTTTTCGCACGGGCGGGCCTGGCCGCCGATGCGCTCATTGCCGGTAACGGGGCTGAACCGTTCCCCCCTACTGACGGGTTCAGGGGAAAAGCTCGGAAGCGAATGTCCCGCGCCCTGCGTGGGCGGCTTGCAGCAGGCGCTAGGCGCTCTGCCGCCCTCTCTGGAAACGCCGGGGGAAAGAGCGGGCGTTGTTCTTCGTCATCGCAAAGCGTATTATAGCACGGCGTCCATGGTTTGGCAAGCCTTCAGCTTAGCCGCCGGCGCAGGCGGCGCGCCGCGGGCAATAGCACCCAGCCGATCACCAGGCCGCTGAGGGCCTGCACGCCGTTGGGCGGCACGGAGGTGAGCGCAAGGGCGACATCAAAGAGGAAAAAGCCCTCCACCACGAAATACCCTGCCACCATCACCAGCTCTGCCGCCGCCAAAAGCGCCAAGGTCATCCACACGGGTTTTGTTCCGCAAACGGCCAGAACCGCCACGGCCGCCACCGCTCCCTTGATCAGAAACGTCGGCAGGCAATAGAGGGTATATCCGCCCAGCAGGTCGGCCAGCATGCTGCCCAGGGCGGCGGCAGGCACCGCCGTCCATCCCAGCAGCGCCGCCCCCAAGAGAATGAAACCATCTCCCAGGTGGATATATCCTTGCGTTAGCGAGATGGGAATTTTGAACGCATAGGTAGCCACAAAGACCAAGGCGGCCATCATGCCGCCATAGGTCAACGTCAGCACCCCGTTTTTGATACGCATGAAATCTATCGCCTTCTTTAGCGTTTTTCGGCGCCTTGCTGACGCAGTTCGGCCAAATGGCGCTCTTCCTCCCGGGCAATCGTCAGCAGGGTTTCCCGCGCGGGGCCCTGGGCGGCCTGGGCAAACGCCCGGTACTTGGCCGCGGACGCCTCTTCCGCCCGCGCCGCCAGGGTGAGCATGCTTTGGGCGTCGCGCAACAGCCCTTCCCGCGCGGCCCCCATCAGCCCGCCCTCAAACAAGATGCCTTCCGCTACTGCCGAGAGCTCCAGCTGGCGCTCCTGCTGCGCGTCCAGCCCGGTATACAGGGCGCTGAAGCGGCGCAGGTGCTCCTGTTCGTCGGCCAGGGTGAGCGTGAGATGCGCATAAAGCGGATCCCCCGTCCGGCCCTGGCCTTGCAAAACACTCAGGGCGCGGGTATAGAGCTGTATGGCGGCGGCCTCCATGCGGCAGGCCACGTACAGGGCTTCCTGCTCCGAGCGGATGCGCATGCCGCGCCCTCCTTTCGTATCCGGATCTTAGCGGTCGCTCAGAAGCGCGTTGAGCTTTTCCACCAGGGCGTCGGCATCCGCGCCGTGCGCAGCGCAGGCATCCTCAATGGATTCCGCGGTGGCGTGCGGGCAGCCCAGGCAATGCATGCCCACGCTCATAAACACGTCGGCGGTTCTGCGATCCATGCGCAGCACCTCGCCAATGCTCATTTGCTTGCTGACAGTCATGTGATTCCCTCCCCAAACGGAATGTTCCCGCGCCAAACGCGGGCCGTGCTTATCTTACCATTGGCGCGGCGGGTTGTCAATTGGCAGACAAAGCGCCCCGTTCCCCGGGGGTGGGGAAACGGGGCGCTCGAGCGGCCGCGAGGCTATTGGGCGGCGTACTCGATGGCCTCATTGATTACATCGTCCACGGATTGCACGAACTCGTCGAAGGACATCTGATCGGCCAAGGTTGCGCTGATCATTTCCACGACCTCGCTTTGCCAGGTAGAGCCAATGGGGTTGGCCTGTTCCTGAACAATAATGGATTCGTTGGCCGCGATTTCATCGGCGAAAACCTGGAACGCATCCGCGTACTTGTTTTCGCTGGGTTCGCCCTGATCGACCAGGCTGGTGATGAAGTAGTTGGGTTCAAGGTAGCGGTTGAAATTCTCCGGGCGGGTAAACCACTCGATAAAGTCGGCGGCTTCCTTTTCCATGCCGCTGCCTTCAAAGGCGGTCAGGTATTTGCAGGCAGACTGCACGGCGCTCAGCTCGCCCTTGGGCAGGTAGGTCACGCCCCATTCAAAATCGGTGATTTCCTTGTCATAGCTGGTAATAAGCCAGCTGCCGCCGATGTGCGCGGCTACCTGGCCGCTGCGGAACATGGTGTTGGGGTTTTCCGCGCCCAGCCACACGCCCATGGGCACGATGCCGTCCTTGTGCAGGTTGTAGAAGTACTCAATGGCGTTGCGGTTTTCCTCGCTGTTAAAGGCGGCGGCGGTCATATCGTCGTTGTAGCAGCGGCCGCCGGCCTGGTACATAAAGTTCATGTAGCGGCCGAAGGTCTTGTCCACCACGAGACCATACATGACATCGCCTTTTTCCATGACGGTCTTAAGCGCCTCCACAAACTCGTCCCAGGTCCAAGCTTCCTCAATGGAAGAGGGCACTTCCACGCCCGCTTTGTCAAAGGCAGTCTTGTTGTAGATAACGCCGGCGGCGGTGTTTTCCATCGTTGCAGCCACGAGGTGATCGTCTACGATGATACTGGTCAGATTCACGAAACGGTCTTGGAAATCCTCGCCCAGGTATTCATCCAGCTTGACCATGTAGGGCCCAAACTCGCCAATGGTGGTGGTACGGGCCAGGGCCGGCTGCTGGTTGGCGTTGAGGCGGTTGCGGATGGTGTTGTTCAAATCGGCGTAGGGAACCTCCACCAATTCAATCTCGATACCGGGGTTGAGGCTCTCATACTCATCAATGAGGGCCTGCATGCTGGCGCCTTCCTGTCCGTCGCTAAACCACAGCATGTCCAGCACTTTGGTTTCCTCGGCAAAGGCGCCGCCAAAGGCCGACATAAGCATTACCAGAACCAGCAGCAGGGAAACAAGCGTTTTTTTCATGGGTTTTCCTCCTTGTAAAATAGAATCATTGGGTTGACGGGTTGCGTGTATTTCCGGGTAGCATTCACACCTCCCCTTCTTTGTCATTCAGCGCGGTCAACCCGCTAAGCATCTTGATCGTCCTTGAGGCGCAGAACATAGCGTTTGGGGGTCGTGCCAACGTATTTTTGAAAGGTGCTGATAAAGTGGCTGTCGCTGTTGTATCCCAAGGTCATGGCAATGCTGGTAATGGAGTAGCCCTGCTTAAGCATATGCTTGGCGCGAATGACCTTTTGCATGGCGATGTACTGCATGATGCTAAACCCGGTTTCCTTGCGGAAGTAGTGGCTGAGGTAGTACTTGCTTATGAAAAACTGTTCCGCAATAAGGTTTAGGCTGAGCTTTTCTTCGATGTGGTCGCAAATGAACTGCTTGATTTGCTGAATGCGGTCTTTGCTGTTGTCGTGGATTTCAAAGGACACATCGTTTCGCTCCAAAGCGGGCGGATGGTCTTGGTAAAAAAAGTCGTACAAATCCTGCACATGGATGAGCATTTGCGCGATCAGCAGATAGATCAGCGCCAGCGAGTGCGGCTCCTTGCAGGTGCTGTACAGAGGATCCAGGCGGTTCATCAACTCCGTCATGGTGGCCAGCACGGTTGGCGGCAGGCTCAGCTTAGGCACAAAGGTGTCGGAAGGTTCCTCGAAATAGCGTAAAAAGTTGTAGCCCAAAGGCTCCACCAGCCGGCGAACCCTGGCGAGGTCAAACATCAGCACGTAGCGGGCGTAATTGGAGTTGGCAATGGGTTTGACGCGGTGGAATTCCTCGCTGCGAATCAAAAACAAATCGCCGCGGTTGGCCGTGTAGGAGTGCTTGCCGATGTAGATGGTCACGCCGTCGCTCATGGAGAGGATGAGTTCGCAGGTTTCGTGGTAGTGGTAGTTCATCATGGTCCAGTTTTTGGAACTGCCATGATAGTAATACAACTCCCCAAGCTCCTCACGAAAGGCATGCAGCACACCGTCTTTGACGTCCATATCTCTTCCTCAGCCGTCCAAAAGCCCCGCCCAGTACGGATTCATGGCTTCCTCAAGCATTAAGATCATCGCGGCCTGCCCGTAGGTCATCACAAAGCAGGGAATGTCCATGTAGAACTGTTTGTCCATGCCCACGGGCGTTCCGTAGGACACGTTGGCGACGGATCCGTCCGCGCCAATGTAGCCCAGCGCGCTGACAATCCCCCGGCGAATCAGCGGCAGGTACCGCTTTTCATCCAGGAAGCCCAGGCGTACGGCCTTCATCATTCCGCATAGGCATCCCGCGCTCCCGGACAGCTCAAGGTAGGAAGAAGGCTCATCAATGACGGTGTGCCAAAGTCCCGTTTGCGCGTCACAGGTTTGCAGCAGCGCGCCCGCTTGCCGCTCAAGCGTGGCCAGGAAAAAGCGGCGCACCTCGTCGGCCAGGGCTTCCTGCTCGGTGATGAAGTCAATGCAGCCAACGGTATACCATGCGTTTCCCCGCAGCCAATGCACGCCGCCGTAGCGGTTCATGTCCCGAAACGACCATCCGTGGTAAAACAGTCCGCACGCGGGATCAAAAAGATACTTGATGTGCGCCAGGATCTGGTAGTTTGCTTCAGACACCATCTCCGGCCGCTTCAGCATCGTGCCCGCGCGAATCATGAACAGTACCGTCATAAACAACGTGTCAATGAGCAGCTGGCCGTCGTTAGGATCCCCGGTAATCATGTGCTGGATGCAGCCGTCGCCGGTGCGCAGAAGGCCCTTGGGATCCATCGTCCAGTCCGCCCAGCTTTCCATGAGCGCCAGGTATTCGGGCTTGGGCTTTCTTTGGGCCAGATACGTCAGCGCAAGCATGGGCGCGGTGCTGTTGACGTTTCGTTCCACGGTGTCCATGGCGGGCATATGCCGGTCGTACCAGTCCTCCACAAAGGCCAAAACCGCCTCGTCGCCCTGGGCCAGCGCGTACTTCACCAGGCCCAGCAGCCCCACGCCCTGGGGCCATTCCCAGCATTGCATGTCCAAAAGACTAACGGGAAATTTTTCTACTTGTCCCTGATTGTCCAGGCACATCATGCGTTGGGAAACCTTTTGAAGCGTGGCTTGAAGGAAGCTGCGTTCCATCATATATTCCTCCGGCTTAAGCATTCTAGACAAATCTGGCCCTCGCTGGTGGAAAAGTCTGCCTTAACAGGATGGCCGTTGATTTGCAGGGCTGGCGGATGGTCAACAAGCGTTATTTCGCCCCAGGCTTGCATGGCCAGGGTCACGCTTTGCGCGTTGCAGGCAAGAACCCGTGGCTGACAATCCGCCGCAAACGCTTCTAGCGTATCATACACCGACACATCGCTCACGCGAAGAACCCAGCAATTTTCCAGACCGTCGCTGATCAATTCCTCCAGCGCCGCGGGCCCGCTTTCACGGCGGCGTAGTCCGTTTTGCGCCCATACAAACAGGTATCCGCCCTCCTTTTCGCCCGCGTACCAATCCGGTCCGTGGATAACACGTTGGAAAGCTTCTTCAGGGAAGTAGGCGTGCGTATAATGCACCAGCGCCTCCTCATCGATGCGGTAGCGCAAAACGGCGGTATCTTTCCACTGAAGGGCTAGTGGCAGCACGCCGTTGCCCGCCCAATGGCTGGGGCGTCCGCTGCCAAAGGCGTGCGTTTCGCCCGGATGGTTGACAAAGCATTGGGCAAAGGCGTCGATGGACGCCTGGGCAATGTGCTCCTGGTAGCCCTTGCGGTAGGGCTTGAAGGCATTGGCCGTGGACAGCGAAGCCCGGCAGGTGCGCCACAACGTGAGGGCCACATGATGCTCATAGCCCTGCTCATTGGTATACCACAATGCCTCCCCCGGCGGCAATGCCAGGTAGCGTTCGTATGCGAGAGGTGGTTGATAGCCGCTCAGCGCCAGAGGCACCACGCTTCCCAGGCTTGCGCTCAAACATCCTACGCCATAGCCCAGGTACAAAAGCGTGGAGGTAGCGTTGGTGAGGTTGGCTTTGAGCTGCTTTTCGTAGCTGCGGCCGTAGGAGGACACATAGGTGTCGCGCAGCGCATACAGGCAGAGATTGAGGTAAATCCGATCCAGCGCTTTTTGAAAGCGGGCATGCAGCGGATCCTGGGGATCGGTCATCAAAAGCATAAACCCAAAGCCGGTGCAATCCACGGGCAAGTAGGCGTTGGAGTTCCACTCCGTCATGTATTCGCGCTCGAAGTCGTCAAACCAGCTTTCCAGCAGCGCCCGCGCCTTTTCCTCGCAGGCGCGGCCGGTTAAGCCGCTGGCCGTAAAAACGCGATCCGGAAACATCTTCCCCGCGATGTACTGACAGGAGTGAAACAACAGCGCATGATTCTCGCTGAAAAACCACATCACGTCGTTGCCCGGCTCGTCAATCCAATAGCGGAAGGTAATAATGGCGTCTTCCAACTGCTCCGCCGTTTGTTTTTCCAGGCGGTCGCGGTAGCGCATAAGCGCATACAAGTGCGCAATCAAGTAAAAATCGCTGCAATCCCGGTGCTGGCGGATGCCTGGCAGCTCGCTTTGCAAAATGCGGTTGGCCAAGGCCGCATCCTCCCCCAAGGCAAACAGCGCCACAGCGCGATACGCATTCATGGGCGAATGCAGGGCGGCGTATTTGAGCAGTTTGTGCTTTCTAGTGGCAAGATCGTCCCGCGGCAAGTCCACCAGCGCCCGGCGCGTCATCTGCGAGCCAAGCAAGCGCGTTAGCTTGATGGGGCCAACCTCCACCCGCAGCGACACCGGGTAGAACGCCGGCGCCAGGTCAGGATGAATCAGAAAGCGCATGTGACTTTGCCCGGGCATGAGCGTAAAGGTCTGCGGCGGATCGTCCACCTGGGTGTCAAATCCGCTGAGCGTGCGCACGCTGAGGGTCAGCGGCTGGGTAGTTGTGTTGGGCGCCTCCACGTCCAGCCAGCCCTCCAGCTTTTCATCCAGATGAATCAAAGCGTTTTCCAGCACCGTTTCCACCTGCATCAACCGCTGTCCATCCACATCTTCCCGCAGCGGCAGGCGAATCTCCAGCCCGTCGGGGCTAAGCGACTCCAGGCGGAAATAATAGTCCGTATCGCGTTCCGCCAGATCTTCCAGGCAGACGGCAATCTCGTTGACGCCTTCGCGCAGCGCGCAGGAAAAACGGGTTTTCTGCACCATATTGCGCGTAAAGGGGCGGAAACTTTCCACGCGCTGGCCGTTGACCCACAGGGTCGCTCCGCCGCAGGTGGACAATTCAAAAGGATGGGCTTCCCACTCGCGCTCGCTGTACAAGCCGGTAACGTAATAGCTGACCAGCGACGTAGGAATATGCCAAAAGGACGAGTGATCCACGCTTACATTGCCAAAAGGAACATAGAGTCCCATTTCAAATGTACGCTCCCCAAGGGTTATGCTTTGGCCGGCGGCAGCGCCGCCCAGGGACACGTAGGTCGGCTCCGAGGCTTTTTTCAGCGCGATGAATTCCTTGCGGCAGGGGTTATCGTTAATGGAAAAGCCGTACTTGAGCCATTCGTTGACCTTGCCGCCCATAACGGTTTTGGCAAAACGCTCCTGCTTTTCCTCAATGGGGGTCTGCAAAAACCGGTTGATAAAACGCCCTTGAGCCAGGGGATAGGCAATGCTGTTCATCCTTTGATGCCTCCTGCGGTCATGCCGCCAATGATGCGCTTTTGGAAAATGAGAAACACGGTCGTGGTGGGAATCAACGACAGCACGGACATCGCCAGAAGGCTATTCCAGTCCACGCTATATTCTCCGGAGAAGGACGCCAGGGCCAGCTGCAAAGTATAATTGGATTTGGAGGTCACCACCAGCATGGGCCACAGGTAGTCATTCCAGCGCCACATAAAGGAGATGATGGCCAGCACCGTCAGCGTAGGCATCACCAGAGGTGACATGATCTGTACAAACGTGCGGGTTTCGCTGGCGCCGTCAATGCGGGCGGCCTCCATATAATCGCTGGGAATGCTGATGAAGGCCTGGCGCATCATAAAGGTGCCCGTAGGCGTCGCCACCGCGGGAATAATCACGCCCCAAAGGGTGTTGTACATGCCGGTGTTGACAATGACGCGAAACACAGGAATCATGATGATTTCCAGGGGAATCATCATCGTGGCCATCACCATGGCAAACAGCACGCCCCGCAACCGAAAGCGATACTTGGCAAACGCATATCCCGCCATCAGGCTGATTACCAGCGTAAGGAGGGTGGCGGTAATGGCCACAAACACGGAGTTGGCAAAATACAGGGGAAAGTTGCCCTTTTCAAAGGCAAGGACATAGTTTTCCAACGTCGGACTCTGCGGCAGAAAGCTGATGGGCCACATAAACAGCTCGCTGCGCCCTTTGAAGGAGGAAATGACAACCCAGAATACAGGAAAGAGAAACAGCGCGCAAAGAACGGTCATGCACACAGACATCACCGCATAGCGCCGGGCGGTGCTAGATGGCATCCTGTTCGCCTCCTTTGTTGAGCTTGAACTGCAGCAGCGTAAACAGCGCCAGGATCACAAACAGCCCAATGGTCATGGCGCTTGCGTAGCCCTGTTTGTTTTTCTCAAAGGCGGTTTCGTAAATCAGCTGCACCAAAAACTTCGTCGCCGTGCCGGGGCCGCCGTCGGTTACGGCTTTGATCAGCGGATAGGAGCGCAAGATATTGATGCTGGACAGCACCAACACCAAAAGGCTGGTCGGTTTGAGCAGCGGAAAGGTAATATAGCGAAAGCATTGCGGCGCGGTGGCGCCGTCAATGCGGGCGGCTTCATAATAGGTGCTGGAAATGTTTTTCAGGCCCGCCACAAACATCATCATATAGTAACCCGACGAACTCCATACCGTAATCCAGATAACCGTGGCCATGGCCATGTTGGAATTGGTTAAAAAACGAATCGGTTCCCAACCGGCCGCGGTGAGCAGGTAGCTAATCATGCCAAAATCCTCCGCCAGCAAAAACCGCCAGCTGAAGCCGATGACCAGCGCCGACATCATAAAGGGGAAGTAAAACGTCATCCGAAAAAACGATACCCCCGGGATCTTTTTGCTAACCACCAGCGCCAGCGCCAACGCCATGCAAAACACCAGCGGAAGGCTGACAAAGGTATAAAACAGCGTGCGCAAAAGCGTGCTGGTAAACTGACGGTCGCTGATGAGATCCGCGTAGTTTTCCAGGCCCAGGTAGGTCATGGGCCCCACGCCGTTCCATTTGTAAAACGAATAGATGAAACCGTTGATTGCGGGATAAAACAGGTACGTGCCAAACAGCACAAGCGTCGGCAGTAACAGAACATATGGAAAGACCTTTCGTTTCCAATGCTTCATAGGCGTTTCTCCTTCTCAAACAGGGGACAGCGGTAGCAATTCTGTGCAATTGAAAGCCCTCTAAGTGATTCTATTATACTCAATCCACCAATAAAGGATTATAAACAACGAACAATAAATATCAAATTATTGTCATGTCGTTTTGTTGTAAATTTGCGATTGTTCTTTGTGCATCCTGTTCACCGCCTCGCGTTTTGACAACCTGTGCTATACTGTTATTGCGGCATGAATCAGCATAAGGAGATGGACGCAGCCATGCAACAACCTTTTGAAACCACTTTTACGCCCGACATGTGCTCGGTGGATTTTACCGGCCGTTGGCAGCCGGGCTCGGTATTTCGGGCCATGCAGGAAGCGGCGGGCGCGCATTGCGACACGCTGGGGCTTTCCTACCGCGCGCTTCAGGCCCAGGGCTTGGCCTGGGTGCTGTCGCGCGCGCGCGTGCAAATGGATGTCTACCCGGAGCTTGGGCAGCCCGTGCGCGTGCAAACCTGGGCGGGGGCCACGCGGCACCTGTTTTTTCCCAGGCACTACCGCTTTTATGCCGGCGGCGCGGAGATCGGGCGGGCTTCGACGCTTTACGTACTTTTGGACATCGCCAGTCGCAAGATTACGCTGCCCTCGCGCCTGATGCGCGATCTGCCCGTGTTCGACCTGCCCGCGCCCCTGTCCGTGCCGGGAACGGTGCGCCCCCGGGAGGCGTCGCAGCGCCACGACTACCGGCCCGTATACACCGATCTGGACATGAACGGGCATGTCAACAACACCCGCTACATCGACTGGCTGATGAACCTGATTCCCGTGGAGGAGCATGCGCGCTTCTTTGTGTCGGAGCTGCTGGTGAGCTACAACAGCGAAGTCGTGCCCGACGAGCCCTTGCGCCTGGAACTGGCCGCCAGCGGCGATGTGCGCCAGCTCAGCGGCTGGCATGAGGATACGCTTTGCTTTGTGGCAGAGGGACATTTTCGCGCCCGGTAGCGCCCGCTCTTGCACGGGCGCATAAAGCGTCGTATAATAAGGTGAACAACGCCAAAGGAGGGGGAGGGCAATGAACGCGGACGAGTTTGAGCGCCTTTGCGCTCCCTATTCCGGCATGGTTTACCGGCATTGCCTTCACATGCTGCGAAACCCGCAGGAGGCCGAGGACGCCGCCCAGGAAAGCATGCTGCGCGCCTTTCGCGCCTTTGGCCGTTTTCGCAACGACGGCGTGGCCACCTGGCTGTACCGCATCGCGCACAACACCTGCCTGGACATTCTCAAAAGCGCGCGCCTCAAGCGCGAAAGCGTAACCCTGGACGCCTGGCGGGAAGCCGGGGGCGACGTGGCAGACGATCGTGAAACGCCTCAGGAGGCTTACGAGCGTTCCGAGCGCGACGACCGGCTGCGCCGCGCGGTGTTGGATTTGCCCGCCCAGCAGCAAACCCTCATCTCGCTGTATTACGGCGAAGGCATGAGCTACGAGGCCATCGCAGCCGCCACGGGCCTGCGCGAAGGCACGGTCAAAAGCCGGCTCAGCCGCGCCAGAGACGCCCTGCGCAAGCGGCTGGGCGACAACTTTTCTTAGAATCGGAACCTTTTTTTCTCTCGCTCGTTCATTTCTGATAGAAAGGAGGCCGGCGCATGCCGCAACAGCACCCAAACCAAGACGCGCTCGAGCAAGCGCTGGGCCGCCTGTATCAGGCGCAGCCGTCTCCCCGTTTCGAGGAAGGGTGGCGCGCTGCCGTACGACGGGAGGAGCATACAGCCATGTCACCAACCCAATCGTCATTCGTTTCCCATCGCTTCTGGCGCGTCGCCGGGCCCGTGCTGGCGGCGCTGGTGCTGACGGTGGGCAGCCTATGGGCCGGCACGCTGGAAGACGTCCTGGACGACGCGAAAACCTCCGCCTCTTCTTCCGGCTCGACCTTTTCGCAGTCCCGCACCACCGTCTCGGACGCCGGCCCCGCCAATTACGCCCTCATGGAGAGCGAAGCCCTTTACAGCGACACCACCAGCAGCCGAAGCGCTTCCGGCGGCACCGCCAACGCGGGCGTGGAAACGGCGCAGACCGGCGAACGCAAGCTCGTTCGCACGGCGGATCTGACCTTGCGCACCCAATCCTTTGAAGCGGACGCGGAGCGCATCGACGCCCTCATCCAGGAGCTGGACGGCTACACGGAAAGCCGCTACCAATACGGCGACGAGCAGGAAGGCGCCACCCGCACCCTCAGCCTGACCGCCCGCGTCCCTCAGGAAAGCCTGGATGCGTTCCTGGATGGCCTGGAAACCATCGGCCGCATGGTCAGCCGCTCTGAAAGCGTCACGGATCTCACCGTCCAGTACGCCGACAACGAAGCCCGGCTTGCCACCCTGCGCGAAAAGCTGAACCGGCTCAACGAGCTTCTGTCCCAAGCGCAGAGCGTTTCCGACCTGGTCGAAATTGAAAGCGCCATCTCCGATACCCAATACGAAATCGACAGCTACGAAACCTCTCAGCGCAGCATCGACCGCCGCGCGGACATGAGCGCCGTATACGTCACCCTCCAGGAAGAAACCCAGGCGCAAAGCGCCACCAGCGCGCAGCTGAGCCTGTCGGAACGCCTCTCGTCGGCGTTTGCGGCGTCGGTTGCATGGTTGGGCGGTTTTGCGCGCAACCTGGTGGTGTTCCTGGCCATCGTCTCGCCCGTGGCCGTGCCGGTGGCGCTGCTGGCGGTTGCCATTTGGCTGATTCGCCGGCGCTCAAAGCGCAAGAAGGGAGCCGATCAGCCGTGAAACGCCTGCTCGCCGCGCTTTTGGCGCTGCTGATGCTCCCGGCGGCGGCCCTGGCGCAAAACGCCGACGCCGCCATCGTGGTCGCCACCGGAGAGGCCACCGTGCCCTTGCACGACCGCCTGTACGTGCTCAGCGTTACCACGCGCTCCAGCGGCGAAACGGCGTCCGCCGCCGCCGCGCAGGTCGAGGCGGACGCCGGGGCCATCAGCGCCGCCATTGTCGCGGCGTTGCCCGAATGCGAGGTGGACATCGGCCCGGTAAACATCCAGGCGGTGTTCGGCTACCAATACGGACGGCTGACAGAGCTGCAAAGCATCGATGCGCATGAGGCGGCGGCCACTGTGACTTCGCGGCATGCCCTGATCGATCCGCTTCTGGCCGGTCTGGACGCGGCCATGGGTACGGGCGTGGTGGACGAATACACGCTGACTTCCCAGGCCCAGGGCTACGAAGCCGCCATGGACGAGGCTGTGGCGCAGGCGACGGCCTCCGCCGTGGGGCGCGCCCGGCTGCTGGCCGAATCCGCCGGGCTGACGCTGGGCGCGGTGACGGCGGTGCGCGAAATCGAGCGCGGTTTGACCGCCGACGGCCTGGGCGTGCAAGTGGTGGTGGAGGTCAGCTTCCAGGCTCATTAGACGCGAAAGGCGGCGTTGAAATGCGTTTTACCAAGATGCACGGCATCGGCAACGACTACATCTACATCAACGGTTTGGAGCAGCCCGTGCCCGATCCCGCCGCGTTGAGCGTGCGCATGAGCCGGGCGCATTTTGGCTGCGGCTCCGACGGGCTGATTCTCATCCTGCCCAGCGACCGGGCGGATTTTCGCATGCGCATGTTCAACGCCGACGGCAGCGAAAGCGGCATGTGCGGCAACGGCATCCGCTGCGTGGCCCGCTACTGCCACGACCGCGGCCTGACCGACAAGACCGATCTGACCGTGGAAACCGGCGCGGGCATCAAGCGCCTGCTGCTGACCCTGGACGCCCAGGGCCAAACCCAAAGCGTGCGCGTGGATATGGGCGCGCCGCGCCTGGACGGGCCGGGCATTCCCTCCACGCTTTCCCAAACGCCCGTGCTGGGGCATCCGGTAACGGTGGACGGCGCAACCTACGCGCTCACGCTGGTGAACATGGGAAATCCCCATGCCGTGACCTTCGTGCCCGACCCCGACGCCGCGCCCGTGACCACCCATGGCCCGCTGCTGGAAAACCACGCGCTCTTTCCCAGCCGCGCCAACGTGGAATTCGTGCGGGTGGTGGATCGTGGGCATCTGCGCATGCGCGTATGGGAACGCGGCACCGGCGAAACCCTGGCTTGCGGCACCGGCGCGTGCGCGGCGCTGGTGGCGGGCGTGCTCAACGGCCTGTGCGAGCATGAGGCGGTCGTCTCGCTCCCGGGCGGAGATTTGCAGGTGGCCTGGGCCGGCGGTCAAACCAGCGTCTTCATGTCCGGCCCAGCAACCTTTGTGTACGACGGCGAGTGGCTCGCGGATTGATGATTCCATCGGAGAGGACGGTGCTCCCCCTTGTTTAAGGTCAACCCTCACTATGCCAAGCTGCCTGGAAACTACCTCTTTGCCGAAATCGCCCGCCGTGTGCGTCAACACGCCGCCACCCATCCCGAGGCGGACATCATCAGCCTGGGCATCGGCGACGTGACCCTTCCCCTGCCGCCCGCGGTGGTAAGCGCTTTCGAGCAGGGCGTGCGCGAAATGGGCGACGCCAAAACCTTTCACGGCTACGGCCCGGACTTTGGGTATGATTTTCTGCGTCAAGCCATCCGCGACGGCGATTACGCGCCCCTGGGGGTAGAGGTGGCGCTTGACGAGATTTTTGTTTCCGACGGCGCCAAGTGCGATGTAAGCAACATCCAGGAGCTGTTCAGCGACGACGCCGTGATTGCCGTGACCGATCCGGTCTACCCGGTGTACGTGGATTCCAACGCCATGGCCGGACGCGCCGGCGTTTACGACAACGGCCGCTGGTCGCGGCTATGCTACCTGCCCTGCAATGCCGAAAACGGCTTTGTGCCGCCCTTGCCGGACCGTCCGGTGGACGTGATTTACCTGTGCTATCCCAACAACCCCACCGGCACCACCCTCAGCCGCGCCCAGCTTCAGACGTTTGTAGACTATGCCCGCGAGCACGGCTGCCTCATCGTCTACGACGCCGCATACAAGGCTTTCATCACCTCCGACGCGCCCCACAGCATTTACGAGGTGCCCGGCGCGCGCGAGGTGGCTGTGGAATGTTGCAGCTATTCCAAAACCGCCGGCTTCACCGGCACGCGCTGCGGTTACATGGTTATCCCCCGCGAGGTCTGCGGCCAGGGCGACGGCGGCCAACCCGTCTCTCTCAACGCCATGTGGAAGAGGCGCATGGGCTCCAAGTTCAACGGCGTGAGCTATCCCGTGCAGCGCGCCGCCGCCGCGGTGCATACGCCTCAAGGCGCGGCCCAATGCGCGCAGAACATCCGCTACTACCTCCAAAACGCCGCCCTCATCCGCTCGGCGTTAAGCGACATGGGTTACGAGGTTTACGGCGGCGTGGACGCGCCCTATGTATGGCTCAAAACCCCGGTGGACAGCTGGGCCTTCTTTGACCGGCTGCTCACCCAGGCCCATGTGGTGGGCACCCCGGGCGCCGGCTTTGGGCCCTGTGGAGAAGGCTATTTCCGCCTGACCGCCTTTGGCGACCACGACCGCACCGCCCAAGCCCTCCAGCGCATCCGCAACTTGGGATAAAAACGCTGCCGTAAAACCCATTGTGAGGCGGTTTGGAAGCCCCAATGTCACAAAGGTTCCATCCCCGGCGTGCTGTACGCGGCTGCGCACAGCACGCCTATTTTTTGCGCCCGCAGCGGCAGAGGCAGAAGCGGCGCTTTCGCGTGCTGGAAAAGGATGCCGCAGCCGGAGTTTTCCGGCGCGCAAAAGCGGGCGCCCACCTTCGGGGCGCCCGCTGGGAAACCGATGCGGTTAGTTCAGGCGGTCTTCATAGGTCTTGACGTTGGCCTCTTCCACCCATTGAGCCAGCGCCGCGG
>DVME01000058.1 GCA_018715175.1 Candidatus Limiplasma stercoravium | reverse complement strand
TGTCTGTCTGTCTGTCTGTCTGTCTAGTTTACGCGAAACAAGCACGGCCTGTCAAGCCTCCCCCTGAAAAAAAGCACGTCAAAACCGGAGCGCCAACGCGCCCGGTTTTCGTCATTTCACGGACACTATTTTACAGGAATGGATAGAAAAAAGCAAGCGTTTGAAAGGAAACTCCTATGACGGGCGAGAGAAGCTTTGTGCCCCCTTATGCAGCCGGCCGCGGTTTGCGCATATGAAATTGAAAAAAACGCGCCGCCCAGGGAAGGCCCCGTTACTCCGCCTCTGGTTCGGGGTCCAGCCGGGTTTGGATGCCCAGCAGCTCGGAGACGGTGACGTATTCGTACGCATGACCGCTCAGCCCTTCCATCAAGGCTTCAAAAAAACGAAGGTCTTTGCGGTTGGCGTGTATCAAAATGATGCTGCCGTTTTGTACGTGCTTTACGGCAGCCTCCACGTCGTCGGTGTTATCCCAGTCCCAAAACACCACGTGTCCAAAGCCGGCCGCTTTGATGGCGCGGCTGATGGGGCCGTTTTCGCCCTGCTTGCGGCCGTCGCCAAAGGGCAGCCGCACGGTCAAAAACATATAGGTGTAGCCCAGGGTGGTATCCAGCGCCTCCTGAAAGCGCTCATATTCGCGGATGATCTGGCGGTTATTGAGCGTTGTGTAGCCCACGTGCCGATAACCATGGCTGCCGATTTCGTGCCCAGCGTCCAAGGCGGCCTGCCAAAGCTCTCGATCCTCCTCGTGCAGGTTGATGCCGCAGGGGTAGAGGGTAAGCTTTACGTCGTATGTCTGCGCAACGGCCATAAAATCTGGCAAAAGGCCCGGCTCGTACCAATCGTCTATGGTGATGGCCACGCGCGGCGTTTCACGGTCTCCGTTGCTATAAAACGTGGCGCCGCGTCCCGCGCTTGCCCAGGATGGCGCCAGCATCGCCAGCGCTGCCAGTAGACACAACCATTTTTTGCGCATTTGCCTCACCTCCGCGGCTGCTTTTTGCCTATTATAGCCTTTTGATCTAGAAAGGTCAACCGGCCGCGACAAGATATCCCATTTTGTCGAAAAAACATATTGACAACCCTTCCGGTTTGTGGTTTAATAGCACCTGCTTTGAAGTTTACTAATTCTAAACTTTGAGTGAAGTGCCGCCGGGGAGGGACTTGGCTTGGAAATCGGGGAAAAGCTGCGGGAATTGCGCATTCAGCGCGGATTGACGCAAGAGGATCTGGCGGATCGCTGCGAGCTTAGCAAGGGCTTTATCTCGCAGGTGGAGCGCGAGCTGGCCTCTCCATCGATTGCGACGCTCAAAGACATGCTGGAATGCCTGGGCGTGACGCTCAAGGATTTTTTCAGCGACGACAGCGGCGAAAAAGTGGTTTTTCAGCCGCAGGACATGTTCGAAAAACAGGATGGAAACCTGCGCATTACCTGGCTGGTGCCCGACGCGCAGAAAAACAGCATGGAGCCGATTTTGCTGGAGCTGGGCCCCGGATGCCGCAGCTACACCCTGCCGCCGCTGGAAGGCGAGGAATTCGGCTACGTTCTTCGCGGACAGGTGACGTTGGTTACGGGCAAATCCCGCCATAAGCTCAAAAAAGGCGCGAGCTTTTGCCTGCATCCCACCGCCACGCACTACATTGAAAACACGGGCGCAAGCCCGGCCTGTGTGCTGTGGGTGTCCACGCCGCCCAGCTTTTAGCCTCACTTGAAAGGAAGTGCGCAGCATGATTGCCAACGAGCACCTCATCGATCTTAAGGGCATTTCCAAGGAGTACGACGGCACGCGCGTTTTGGGAACCATCGACCTCTACGTGCGCAAGAAGGAATTTGTGACCCTGCTGGGGCCCAGCGGCTGCGGCAAGACCACCACGCTTCGCATCATCGGCGGGTTTGAATATCCCACGACGGGCACCGTGTATTTTGAAGGCAAGGACATCACCGAGGTTCCGCCCTACAAGCGGCGGGTTAACACGGTGTTTCAAAAATACGCGCTCTTCCCCCACCTCAACGTTCAGGACAACATCGCCTTTGGCCTGAAAATCGCCAAGATCCCCCGCGATGAAATCCGCCGCCGCGTGGATCGCATGCTGGAATTGGTCAACCTCAAAGGCTATGGCAAGCGCAGCGTGGACGCGCTTTCCGGCGGCCAGCAGCAGCGCGTGGCCATCGCCCGGGCGCTGGTCAACGAGCCGGAGGTTTTGCTGTTGGACGAACCTTTGGGCGCGCTGGATCTGAAGCTGCGCAAGGAAATGCAGCTTGAGCTGAAAAGCATGCAAAAGCGCCTGGGTATCACTTTCATCTATGTGACCCATGACCAGGAAGAAGCCCTGACCATGAGCGACACCGTGGTGGTCATGCGCGACGGACACATCTTGCAAATCGGCGATCCCAAGCGCATTTACGACGAGCCGGTCAACGCCTTTGTCGCGGATTTCATCGGCGAGAGCAACATTCTGCGCGGCACCATGGTTCGAGACGAGTTGGTGCGCTTTGCAGGCAACGAGTTTCCCTGCGTAGACGCCGGTTTTGGCGAAAACGTACCTGTGGACGTAGTGGTGCGTCCGGAGGATATCATGCTCGTGGGCGAAGACATCGGCCAAATCAGCGGCGTGGTGCAAAGCGTGCTGTTCAAGGGCGTCCATTATGAAATGATGATCGACGCCGGGCATACGGTTTTCAAAGTGCATTCCACCGTCATGCAGCCCCAGGGTTCGCGCGTGGGACTGACCATCGTGCCTTACAACATCCACATCATGAAGCCCATGGACGATGCGGCCCTGCGCGGAGACGAGGAGGGGTGCTAAGTGTATCAAACCCTTACGCTGCCCGCCTGGGCGGTATGGGCCATTGCGGTGGCGGCCGCCGCCTTCATCGCGCTGTGCCTGGTCAGCATCAAGCGCAACGGCGGCGTCAAGCGCTCCTATTTCGCCATGCCCTACACGCTGTGGATGATTCTGTTTACCTTGGTGCCCTGCGTGCTCATCGCCTACTACGCCTTTACCAACGGAGGCACGGGTGCCTTTACGCTGGACAATTTCATCAACTTTTGGGACAGCAATCACACCGTCAACCAGATGTATGCCGAAATGGGGCCGGAGTATGAGGTGCTCATTACCCGCGGCACGGTCAACATCGATATCCTGATCTACTCGCTTTGGATGGCCCTGCTGTGCACGCTGATTTGCCTGTTTTTGGGCTATCCTGCCGCGCTGTTCATGGCTGACCGGGAAATGCGCCTGGGCGCGACGCTGGTGGTGCTGTTTATCATCCCCATGTGGATGAACTTTCTGCTGCGCACCATCGCGTGGATGTCGCTTTTGGAGGATCAAGGGCTGATCAATTCCTTCCTGCGCGCGTTGGGCATTGGCGGCGTGAAGCTGATGTACAACGACGGCGCGGTGCTGCTGGGCATGGTATACAACTTTCTGCCCTTTATGGTGTTTCCCATTTATACGTCGCTGAACAAAATGGATGTCAAGCTTCTGGAGGCTGCCCAGGATCTGGGCGCCAACGGCCCGCGCACCTTTGTGCGCGTCACGCTGCCGCTGAGCCTGCCCGGGATCATATCCGGCATTACGATGGTGTTCATGCCCTCGGTAACCACGTTCTTTATCCCGCGCATCCTGGGCGGCGGACACACCATGATGTTTGGCGACCTCATCGAGAGCATGTTCCTTACCGCCAACGACTGGGGCGTTGGCAGCGCGCTGTCGCTGGTGATGATGCTGTTGATCCTGCTGAGCCTTGGCGTGCTGCGCAAGGCGGATCCCGAGGGCGAAGGAGGGGGCATCGCATGATGAAGTGGCTCAAAAAAAGCTATCTGGCGCTGGTGCTGCTGTTTTTGTACCTGCCCATCACGGTGCTGGTGGTGCAGTCCTTCAACGCGGGCAAAAGCCGCGCCAAATGGGAAGGTTTCAGCCTTCGCTGGTACGCGGAGCTGTTTCACGACGAGGCCATCATGAAGGCGCTGTACATCACCGTGGCCATCGCGGTGCTGGCCGCCATCATTGCGACGGTGCTGGGCACCCTGGCGGCCATCGGCATTCACGCCATGCGCAAACGCCCGCAGGCCCTGATGATGACCATTACCAACCTGCCCATGACCATGCCCGACATCGTGACCGGTATTTCGTTGATGATCCTGTTCACCTTTACGCGTATCGAACGCGGGTTTATGACCATGCTCTTTGCGCACATTACCTTCAACACCCCTTACGTGATCCTCAGCGTCATGCCCAAGCTCAAGCAGATGAACAAACACACCTACGAGGCCGCCCTGGATCTGGGCGCCACGCCGGGCTATGCGCTGCGCCATGTCCTGTTGCCCGAGGTGCGCGAAGGCGTGGTCACCGGCGCGCTGCTGGCCTTTACCCTATCGCTGGACGATTTCGTGATCAGCTACTTCACCACCAGCCCCATGGTGCAAAATCTCTCCACTTTGATTTATTCCAAGGCTCGCATCGGCATCGAGCCCACGCTCAACGCTTTGAGCGCGCTGATGTTCCTGGCCCTGCTGGTATTGCTGCTCATCGTCAACCGCCGCGCCAGCAACGCCCAAAAAGCCTGATCCCCTCGTGGAACTCGGCGCTTTGCGCCTGGATCCTATAGATCACAAACGGAGGTATGGGAAATGAAAAAAAGTCTGTGCTTGCTTCTGTGCTGCGCGCTGCTCGTTGCGCTCCTCCCGGCCGCGTCCGCCGAAGGCGGCATGGTGACGGTGTACAACTGGGAAGAGTACATCAGTCATGACGCCATCAAGCTCTTTGAACAGGAGACGGGCATTACCGTAAACATGACGTATTTCACCACCAACGAGGACATGATGGTGCAGGTGCGCAATTCCCCGTCCTCCTTCGACGTGGTGATTCCCTCTGACTACTGTGTGGAACGCCTGGCCGCCGAAGGGCTGCTGGAGGAAATCAACTTTGACAACGTGCCCAACTATGCCAACATCGACGACCAGTTTAAGGGCCAGTACTATGACCCCGACGAAAAGTATACTGTTCCGTACATGTGGGGCACCGTGGGCATATGCTACAACAAAACCATGGTGGACGAACCGGTGGACAGCTGGAGCCTGCTGTTTGACGACAAATACGCCGACAACGTGTTCATGCTTGATTCCATCCGCGACTCCATGGGCATCGCGCTCAAGTACCTGGGCTACAGCATGAACACCCGCGATCCCCTGGAAATGAACGCCGCCAAGGAGCTTTTGCTGGATCAAAAGAACCGCGGCATCGTCAAGGCATACCAGGTGGACGAAACCAAGGACAAGATGGTCGCCGGCGAAGCGGCCCTGGCCCTGATGTGGAACGGCGACGCCATGTATGCCATTTCCCTTAACGACGATTTGGATTTCTCGGTGCCTCAGGAGGGCAGCAACATCTGGATTGATACCATGGTCATCCCCAAGGGCGCCAAGAATAAAGAAAACGCCGAGGCGTTCATCAACTTTATGTGCCGTCCGGACGTGGCGGAAATGAACTTCAACGAGATTTGGTACTCCACGCCCAACACCGCCACCATTGAGCTGCTGGGCGAGGAATACACCTCCAACCATGTCATCAACCCCGACCAGGAAACCCGCGACCGCTGCGAGTATTTCCACGATATGGAGGACGTTATCAAGATTTATAACGCCATGTGGACGGAAATCAAGAGCGCCAAATAACCCGATTGCCCCCAAGCGGTTCGCGGCGGCTTTTCGCTGCCCGAACCGCCTTTTTTATGCTTTGATTCATACATAGCCTTTCCCGGGGCGTGGCAGAATAAGGCACAAACCAGGCGGGAGGCGAGGCCATGATTACGGAACGCGAATGGCGCAAAAACCGAATCCGGGCGAGAAGGCGCAGGCCGGCTTGCTGCGGCGCGCAATGCGTGTTCAGCCGCGCGCATCCGCTGGTGCGCGACCGTGCGTTTCATGCCTTTTTGCTCTTTCTTGCCCTCACCGTCGCGCTGCTATTGCCGGTCTTTTCCTCGCCCAAAGCGCCTGTAGAAACCACCGCGCTTCCGGCATTGGCCGCCGCGGAAACCGCGGCACAGCCGAGAAGCGTCCCGGAAATTACCTATACGATGCCGGAGGGCCTTGACCTTGTCTGGCATGCCTTTACACGAGAGCAGCTTTTGGGCGGCAAGTTGCTTTTGGTTGACGAAAGCCATCCCCTGCCGGACGACCTACCCGCGCCCAACACGCAGGGCATCGCCGTGTACGGCCGGGGCATGGTGCCCATCCATAGCCTTCGCCTGCAAAGCGCTACCGAGACCATCGACGCCTTGGCGTCCCTGTTTGCGCAGCTCAAGGAGCAGGGAGCCACGGGCTTTTCCGTATGGAGCGCCACCATGAGTCCGGCCCAGCAGCGCCAGGCGCGTCTGTCCTGCATGCGTACCGCAGCCGCGCGCCTGTCGCTACAGGAGGCGGCAACGCTGGCTGTGAGCCAAACCGACACGCCCGGCGAAGGCGAAACCCGCCTGGCCTATACCGTGGAGCTTCGCTGCGCCCAAAGCGGCACCTCGCTTCCCTCCGACGTACCCCTGGAGGCCAGCCCGGAAGGACAGGCATTGTTACGCGCCGCCTGGCGACACGGATTTATCCGCCGCTATCCCGATGGCGAAGGCGCGCTGGCCTACCGGTTTCGCTATGTCGGGCAGGCGCATGCCACAGCCATGACCTACCTGGACGTCAGCCTGGAGGAATATGTGGAATGGCTTCATCTCAAGGGCACGCTCACCGTCGAGGCGGATGGAAAGCCCGCTTACGTCATCCTCTGCCGGGCGATGCAGGGCGATCACGTCGCCTTTGATTTGCCTGCTGGCGCTATCTGGGATGCCAGCCTGGACAACGCAGGTTACGCGGTGGTGGCCTGCACGCTTCCCTGACGCCCCTTCATTATAAATAGCGCGCGTTTTGTTTCGGTTAAACGTCAAATGAAGTCCGCGATTTTCCTTGACATCAGCGCGTTTTTATGCTATCGTATGTCGGTAAGCCGCTCAAGCGGGGTTTTGAAGTGCGCAAAAGCGCCGCCTTGCGCTTGGCGAGTATAGGATTCAGGAGGTGCTTTGCCATGTATGCCGTGATCGCTACAGGTGGCAAGCAATACCGCGTGTCCCAGGGGGACGTCATCTATGTGGAGAAGCTCGACCAGGATGTGGACAGCAAGGTCAACTTTGACGTGCTGATGCTCGGTTCCGAAGAAGGCGTGGAAGTTGGCACGCCGACGCTCGCGGGCGCCAAGGTCGAAGGCAAGGTTCTTGCACAGGTCAAGGGCGAGAAGATCATCATCTACAAGTACAAGAGCAAGAAGAACTATCACCGCAAGGCGGGTCATCGCCAAGCCTACACGAAGGTGGAAATCACCTCCATCGGCTGATGACCACCGTCTGGGTTGAGCGGGACGCGCAGGGAGTACGCGGGCTAAGCGTGTCGGGGCACGCGGGTTACGCCGCAAAGGGACACGACATCGTATGCGCCGCCGCAAGCGTGCTCATTACCACCTGCGTCAACGCTTTGGAAAGTGTTGCGGGCATCCGCCCCCTCGTTGAACAAAGCGCTGATACCGCCCGCATTCGCGTTTCGCTTCCTCAAAGCCTGGCGCTGGATCGGGAGCATGACGCGCGCATCGTGTTACGCACGGTGCTTCGGGGATACGAGGACATCGCAGCCGCGTATCCCGACCATCTACGCATTCTTTGAATAGGAGGAAGCCCTCATGTTGAAGCTTGATCTTCAGTTTTTCGCCCACAAAAAAGGCGTCGGTTCCACCCGTAACGGCCGCGATAGCGAAAGCAAGCGCCTTGGGCCCAAGCGCGCGGACGGCCAGTTCTCCCTGGCGGGCAATATTTTGGTGCGCCAGCGCGGTACGCACATCCATCCCGGCCTGAACGTGGGCATCGGCAGCGATGATACCCTGTACGCCAAGGTGGACGGCATCGTGCGTTTTGAGCGCAAGGGCCGCGACAAGAAGCAGGTTAGCGTCTATCCCGTGGAAACGGCGTCGGCGCAGTAAGGTACGGCATCGAAGGAAGGCTGCTGGCGCAGCCTTCCTTTTGTTGCCGATGCAAAAGCGAAAGGCGTGAAATGCATGATTGGCACGCTGATCAACGTGGCAGCCATCCTCGTGGGGGTGGCGCTGGGCCTGGTGCTGCGCCGCGGCATGAAGCCGCGCGTGTCGCAGACGGTCATGCAGGGCGTGGGGCTGAGCGTGGTGCTCATCGGCCTGTCCGGAGCGCTGGAAACCGAAAACACGCTCCTGGTGATTCTCTCGATGGTGCTGGGCGGCGTGGCGGGGTCATTGCTGGACATTCAGGCCCGTATGGATCGCCTGGGTCAATGGGCGCAACGCCGGCTGTCGCGCGGCGGCGAAGGAGCGGACAACACCTTTGCGCAGGGTTTTGTCACGGCCAGCCTGGTGTTTTGCGTGGGCGCAATGGCGGTGGTGGGCGCGCTGGACAGCGGCATCCGCGGCGATCATTCCACCCTCATCGCCAAATCCGCCTTGGACGGCGTCGCAGCCGCGGTCTTTGCCAGCTCCATGGGCGTGGGCGTAATGCTTTCGGCCGTACCCGTATTGGTATATCAAGGGCTCATTGCTCTTCTAGGCACGGTGGTCGCCCCGCTGCTCAGCGACAGCGTCATCACCGAAATGAGCGCCGTGGGCGGGCTGCTCATCGCGGCCATCGGGCTAAACATGGTGCTGGACAAAGACATCAAGGTTGCCAATCTCCTGCCCGCCATCCTGGTTCCCTTTCTCTATTTTCCCATCTACCGACTGATTGTGGGGTGAGCGAATGCCTTCCATCATTAAAGATGCTTCCCTGGCTCCCCAAGGCGCTCAGAAAATCGAATGGGCCCGCTTGCACATGCCCGTGCTCAGCGGCATCGCGCGCGACCTTGAACGTGAAAAGCCGCTCAAGGGTTTGACCGTTGTCGTTTCCATCCATCTGGAAGCCAAGACCGCCTATCTTGCGCAGGTGCTTCGTCAGGCCGGCGCGAATGTGTTTGTCACCGGCAGCAATCCCCTTTCCACCCAGGACGACGTCTGTGCCGCCCTGAGCGAAAGCGGCGTGACGGTCTATGCCACGCACGGCTGCACCGCAGCGGAGTATCACGACCATCAATGCCGCGCGCTCAGCGAGATGCCCCACGTCATCATTGACGACGGCGGCGACTTGGTGCATATTCTGCATGAGGAACACCCGGAATGGATGGCCAACCTGCGCGGCGGCTGCGAGGAAACCACTACCGGCATCATCCGCCTGCGCGGGCGTCAGAACGCCGGCACGCTGCGGTTCCCCATGTTCAACATCAACGACGCCGACTGCAAGCACCTCTTTGACAACCGCTATGGCACAGGGCAAAGCGTTTGGGACGGCATCATGCGCACCACCAATGTGACCGTGGCCGGAACCACGGTGGTGGTGGCGGGCTACGGCTGGTGCGGAAAGGGCGTAAGCATGCGCGCCAAAGGTCTGGGAGCGCGCGTGGTGGTCACGGAGGTTCATCCCGTGCGCGCCATCGAAGCCGTTATGGACGGTTTTACCGTACTGCCCATGCGCGAGGCCGCGCCTTTGGGCGACTTTTTCGTCACCGTGACCGGATGCGAACAGGTGATTACGACCGAGCACATGCGCCTGATGAAAGACGGCGCTATTCTGTGCAACGCCGGACACTTTGACGTAGAAGTGGATGTGGCAGGGCTGCGCGGCATCGCCGTTAAGCGCACGCAGGCCCGCGCCAACATCGAAGCCTACCGCCTCGACAACGGCCGCACCCTGTACCTGCTGGCCGAAGGCCGGCTGGTCAATCTGGCGGCCGGGGACGGGCATCCGGCGGAAATCATGGACATGAGCTTTGCCCTGCAAGCTTTGTGCGCGCTGCGCATGGCGCAGTCTGGCACGCAGCTCAAGCCCGCGCTCTATGCCGTTCCGGAGGACATCGACCGCGGCGTTGCCTGCCGCAAGCTTGCCAGCGCCGGCGTGAGCATTGATACGCTCACGCCTAGCCAGCAGCGCTACCTCGAAGGCGCCGAAGCCTAAGCGGTTGCTTTCAGGATCAGCCATGACAGCGACAGTCTGCGGGGCGGGTGAAAAACCCGCCCCTTTTTTCAGCGTTGTGGAAGACCGCCGCGCTTATGTCATCAGCGTTAAGCTCGCGTCAAACACGCCGCGAGGCGAGAACAGCGTCACTTTTACGCCGTCATCAAGGGTCACGCGCAGCTCGAAGGTATGTGGCGAATCGAGCATGCGGCATTCCACATACAACGCGTTTTCCTCCCACCGAGATGACGCGGCATAGTGCAGCGGCTTGCGCCGTTCAAACAATGGATGGCCCCACATCATCGACACGAGAAGATCAGGCCCGAACAGATAGCCTTCCTGCCAGGCATCGCAAGGCGCGACAATGCTTTGCACGCCTTCCTCTCCCAAGAAAGAGACGCGCGCCTGCCGTGCGTCGGTTTGGACGCGCACGGCGCCGGCATTTAAGGAGTTGGATTTAAGCGATTGCCAGCCGGTGTCCCTGAGCGTGCCATCCAGTTTTCCTTTCGGCTGGTACGCCTGCAAAAGCCCGGGCCCGTCCTCCTGCGCACCCTGGAGGTAGGCATCCAGGAAAGTCCAAACCGCGTTCATCTCGGCATTCATGTCGGAGCATTCGGCGGTGATGGCCAGCGTCAACTCCCATTCGGGTACGATGATGCACAGCTGTCCGTATGCGCCGTCGCCGCGGTAACCGCGGCGGCTGTTGCGCCAAAACTGGAAGCCATAACCGGCCTTCCAATCAGGCGATCCGCCGCTGGAGTTGTCCGAATGCGCGGAGGAAGCCAGGTTGACCCATTCTTCGCTGAGCACGCGACGTCCTTGCCACAGACCGCGTTGGAGATACAGGCAGCCCAGCTTGGCCAAGTCGGACGCGCTCACGTGCAGGCCCGTACCGCCCTGGCAACGCCCATCGCGGCAAGTCTCCCAGGAAAAATCCCCGATGTCCAGCGCAGGGAACACGTACCGCGCCAGCACCTGCGGCACGCTCATGCCCATCGCCCGGCGCACAACCTCAGCCATAAGGCAACTGGCGCCGGTATTATAGGTAAAATGTGTGCCCGGTTCATAGGCCAGCGGCTGCTTAAAAAAAGCCTCCACGCTGTCCGGCGCGGCCATCATGGACGCCATGACGCAATCAGCGTGACCAGTATTCATGGACAGCAGATGCTTAAGGCGCAGCCGGTGCCATCGCTCGTCAAGGCATCGGTCTTCATATTCGGGGAAAAAACGCAGCAGCCGATCCTCCGGCGACAGGCGGCCGTGATCAAAGGCGACGCCGGCCGCCGTTGAAAGAAAGCTTTTGGAGATGGAGTACATTTCTCGTTTGTCCGTCAGGCGGTAGGGGGCCACGGCATGGCGCAGCACGCATGCGCCGTGATGATGCATTTCCATGCATTGCAGCTCGACGCCGGCGGCGGCCAAATCCTTGCAAAGCTTATCCAGCGCGCGCCCGGACACAAGCGGCGTTTTCTGAGTCTCCTTCATAATATTGGGGCTCCTTTCTAGCGCCATTTTTCTCATTATACAACAGGTTGACACGGACGCACAACCGCTTATGCCCTTTTGCGCGCGCGATTATGATCGGTGGGAATGCGTTTTCTTTGTTTCAAATTCGACATTTTGCCGTCAAACGGTTGACATGCGGCAAAAAGCATGATACCATACCTACCATTCAAGGGTGTTGAGCCCAAAGCAAGGGAGGTAACGCGCGTGAGGAGTCTATGTGCCATGCGAATGACCATGATGTGCGCGTGCTGTATCTGCCCGTGCTATTTGTGGTGCGCCGTTTGAAGGGTTCCGGCCCGTAACGCCCGCTTCGCAAATGCGCGAAGTGGGCTTTTCTATCGCCGGCAAACCAAAGCGAGGTGGAAAGATGGATCGACCTCAGATTGAGCTGCGCGGGTTGAGCAAGGTGTATCCCATTCCCGGCGGCGAGGTGGTAGCGCTGAACAACATCAGCCTCACCATTGAAAAAGGCGATATCTATGGCATTATCGGCATGAGCGGCGCCGGCAAAATCACGCTGATACGCTGTTTGAATCGCCTGGATTCCCCCACCGACGGGCAGGTTTTCATCGACGGGGAGAACATCCTGTCCATGAACATCAAGCAGCTGCGCGAAACCCGGCGGCGCATGGGCATGATTTTCCAGCAGTTCAACCTGCTCATGCAAAAGAGCGTGGCACGCAATGTGCGTTATCCTTTGGAAATCGCGGGCGTGCCCAAGAAGCAGGCCAACGAGCGCGTGTTGGAGCTGCTGCGCATCGTAGGCCTGGAGGACAAAGCCCGCGCCTATCCCAGCCAGCTCAGCGGCGGCCAAAAGCAGCGCGTCGCCATCGCCCGCGCGCTGGCCTCCGACCCGGAAATGCTGTTGTGCGACGAGGCCACCAGCGCGCTGGATCCCATGACCACGCAAAGCATTTTGGCCCTTTTGCAGAAAATCAACCGCGAGCTGGGCATTACAGTAGTGCTCATTACCCATGAAATGGCCGTGATCCGCCAGATTTGCAACAAGGTCGCCATCCTGGACGGCGGAGAGCTGGTGGAACAGGGCTCGGTTGACGACGTGTTTTTGCACACCAAGTCCGCCGCTGGCCGCAGGCTCTTTGGCATTCTGCCCGATCATGAGGAGACGCCCCGGCATCCCGCCATCCGCATCGTCTTTGACGGCGCGGCCATCGGTCAACCCGTCATCAGCCGCCTGGCGCGCGATTTGGACATGGATGTCAACATCCTGTCCGCGGACATTCGCCAGCTCAACGACAAGACCTATGGGCAGCTGCTCATGGCCCGGCCGGACGACCCCGGCGAGGTGCGCCGGGTGATGGACTATCTGGCCAAGTTGCAGCTGACGGTCGAGGAGGTGCACACGCCGTGACCTGGGAAAAGCTTTTGCCCCTGTTGTGGGAAAGCACGGTGGAAACGCTGTATATGACCTTTTGGAGCAGCCTGATCGCCTATGCGCTGGGTTTGCCGCTGGGCGTGATGCTGGTGGTCACCCGTCGGCAAGGCATCATGCCCGCCCCCACGTTCAACGCCGTGCTTGGCGTCGTCATCAATTTCCTGCGCTCCATTCCTTTTATCATTATGCTGGCGCTGCTTTTCCCGGTTACGCGCGCGGTGGTCGGCACGGCCATCGGCACCGACGCCATCGTCTTCCCGCTCATCGTCAGCGCTTTCCCCTACATCGCCCGCATGGTGGAAAGCTCGCTGGAGGAGGTGGATCACGGCATCATCGAAGCCGCGCAGTCCATGGGCTCGACCAACGCGCAGATCATCTTCAAAGTGCTTCTGCCCGAGGCCGTGCCTTCGCTGGTCAACGGCGCGGCCATCAGCATTACCACCATCCTGGGCTACACGGCCATGGCCAGCGCTGCCGGCGGCGGCGGCCTGGGCGCCCTGGCCATCGTCAAGGGGCTGAACGTACGCAAGTATGACGTTATGTACTCCGCCAGCATTCTTCTGGTCATGCTGGTGCAAATCATCACCGTCTTTGGCACGCGCTTTACGCGCGGCCTGGACCATAAAAGGCGCTAAATTGAGAAAGGAGACCAACGAACATGAAAAAGACCTTTGCCATCGCGCTGGCCCTCGTCCTCTCGCTGAGCCTGACCTCCGCCTTTGCCGCGGAGACCCTCTCCGTGATCGCCACCGAAAACCCGCACGCCGAAGTGCTGGAGCTGGTGCGCGAGGATTTGGAAGCCCTGGGCTACGAACTGGATCTCACGGTCGTGACCGACTACGTGGTGGAAAACCCCGCCACCTCTGCGGGCGATGTGATGGCTAACTTTTTTCAGCATCTCCCCTACCTGGCCGGCTACAACGCCGAGGTCAGCATGGAGGAGCAGCTGGTGCCGGTGATTTACACGCACTTTGAGCCCATGGGCATTTACGCGGGCACCAAGACCAGCCTGGATGACATCGCCGAGGGCGACGCCATTGCCGTGCCCAACGACCCGGTCAACGAGAACCGTGCGCTTTTGCTGCTGCAGGATGCCGGGCTGATCACGCTGCCGGAGGGCACCACGCTGGAGAGCACCTGCACGCCTGAAGACATCATAGACAATCCCTACAATCTTGAGATCTACGAGCTCAACGCCGAGCTGATTCCCGGCGCGCGCGCTGACGTGGCCTATGCGGTCATCAACGGCAACAACGCCACCCTGGTAGACCTGGTGCCCTACGTGGACGGCCTGTACGCCGAGCAGCCCGGCAGCGCCGCTGCGGAAGCGTATGTGAACGTGGTTGTTGTCAAGCCCGAAAACGCCGAGGCTGATTGGGTCAAAGCGCTGGAGCAGGTCATCTACACCCAGAAGGTGTACGACCTGATTGTGGAAGCCGGTTTCGCGCCCGTGTTCGAGGTGGCGGCGGCAGAGTGACGGCCCACACCTGTCTAAAGGCGATTCGGCTTTAGCGATGAACCCCCATCGCGTCTTGCGTCTAAGACGCCAAAAACCGGCGTGCCGTATTTAGAGCAATGGCACGCCGGTTTGCGTCTTTCGTCCCAAGCGGTATCCCGCCAGCGGCGCGGTACAAGAGCGGCGTTTGCTTTGACAAACGCCGCAACCCGTTTGGGGCACAAAAAAAGAACCATCTCAGAAGCGCCGCGGCTTCTGACGATGGTACTCTTCGGTGGAGCGGGTGATGGGAATCGAACCCACGTAACCAGCTTGGAAGGCTGGGGCTCTACCATTGAGCTACACCCGCCCAAGGTGGTTTGCTCCTCGTCCGTCGTGGGGAAAGTGGAGCGGTAGACGAGATTCGAACTCGCGACATCCACCTTGGCAAGGTGGCACTCTACCACTGAGCTACTACCGCATGTCCACGTGGTGCGGGCGAAGGGACTTGAACCCATACGCCGTTTGGCACCAGATCCTAAGTCTGGCGCGTCTGCCATTCCGCCACGCCCGCCCGGACGTGCCTTCCCGAAAGGAGAAGGAATGGTGACCCATCGGAGGCTCGAACTCCGGACACCTTGATTAAAAGTCAAGTGCTCTGCCAACTGAGCTAATGGGTCACACCCGGGGTGCCACCGCCATCATCGGTTACCAGACCCCTTGACACATCCGAGGTTGTTCAAACCACGAACGGTATCATATCATAGTTTTCCATGGCTGTCAAGCCCCGAACGACCAAAATAAACCCCAAACGCCAAACCTTTTGAAAGCCGCTCTTGACTGGCATTTACTCCTCCTGATGAGCGCTTTCATACGCCTGTCGGATTTCCCGCGGCATTTGCGCGGGCGAAAGATTTTTCAATCCTTCCTCGGTTCCTTCCCGTATAGCCGTTTCATAATACCAGCATTTGTATCGAATCATGTCCAAAACGCGCTGCATGCGCTTCATTTGCGCCTCTACGTTGGCGCGCTGCCGAATAAAGAGCTCGTAGCGTTGTGGGTACGTCGACGCGCCTTGCACGCACCATTGCATGAACTGCCGGATGTCCTTCATCTCGAGGCCGGCCTTCTTCAGGCATTCAATCACGCGCAAGGTTTCCAGATCCGCCTCTGAAAACTGGCGGATGCCCGCCTTGCGCTCCAGGTTGGGGAACAATCCTTCCCGATCGTAATAGCGTATCGTCGATATAGGCAGTTGGAAACGTTGGGCGACCTGGCCGATTGTGTACACGCGCGCTCCCTCCAAAGATGGATATTGACCTAAAGTCGGGTTTAGGTGTTATCATAGACAATAGCCCAGTAAAGCGCGGTTGTCAACCGCCGTATCGGGATGACACCTGTCCCTTTTGCGAAACCGATCACAAGGAGGAATGACCAACATGACCCATCCGCCCATCCTGCCGGGGACGAACGGCGACAAATATGTTCCCTATGAAAACCGCGACGGAGAGGAATCCGTGGTGTACTTTACAAACGATTTATCGGCCGATGGTTTGCTGCGCCTCTTTGACCGCGTCGGGGCGCGCCTGAAGGGGAAGGTGGGCGTGAAGCTTCACACGGGCGAAAAAGACGGCCCCAACATCATTCCCCGCCCGTGGGTGAAAAAGCTGATCGACGAACGGCTGCGGGACGCCGCCATCGTCGAAACCAACACCTATTACGAGGGCGACCGCTATACCACGCCACAGCACCGCCAAACCATCGCCCAGAACGGCTGGACGTTTTGTCCGGTCGATATTTTGGATGAGAACGGCGTCGCCAGGCTGCCCGTACATGGCGGCAAGTGGTTTTCCGAGATGTCCATGGGCCAGCATTTGCTTTGCTATGATTCCCTGCTGGTGTTGACGCATTTCAAGGGCCACACCAAGGGCGGCTTTGGCGGTTCCAACAAAAACATCGGCATTGGCTGCGCGGACGGCCGCATTGGGAAAGCCATGATCCACACCACACCCGGCTCCGAGGACATGTGGGACATCAGCGACGAAGAATTCATGGAGCGCATGACCGAATCGGCCAAGGCTGTGGCGGATCACTTTGGCAAGCAGATTGTCTACATCAACGTGCTGCGCAACATGTCCGTTTCCTGCGACTGTGAGGGATGCGCCGCCGAACCGGTGGTTACGCCCAATGTGGGCCTCGTTGCCTCCACGGATCTTCTGGCTGTGGATCAGGCTTCGGTGGATCTGGTATACGCCATGCAGCCGCACCAGCATGCCGACCTCGTGGAGCGAATGGAAAGCCGTCACGGGCTGCGCCAGCTGAGCTATATGAAGGAGCTGGGCATGGGCAACGACCGCTATCAGCTGCTGGATGTGGATCACGGCGACGCACGACTCCGTCCGGCCGACGCGGTCAAGAATGTAACGCCCTTTGCGCTCTGACACGGCGAAAGGAGCGTAACGCCAGCCTCGGCAGACCCCCAGGAATGAAGGTTCCGCGCCCTTTGGCCGCCGCAGGCCGTCTTGCTCCTTCTTCAGCGCATGCTTATTCTTGGAAGGATTGACCAGCCGCCCGCTTCCATGGCGAGCGGCTGCTTTGCTCTGCCTGTCATTGCAGAGCTTGACACATTTAGGATGCCGTGATATCCTTAATTGATGGAGTCCGACCGCCGTTGCGCGGCGATAGTCCTACCTACGGGAGGCAGTTATGCGCTACAAACGGTTCTATACGACGCAGCTGATGAAGCTATGCTTTCAGGCTCTGCTCTATCTTCTTTTGTTCGCGTCGTTTTTCGGCTTGCTTTCCATTTCCAATCCGGCCATGCTCTCCCTCAGCCGTACCGCCGCCACCACCATTGCCACCTTCGTCGTGGTCATGGTGATCCTTACCGCCATTTTTAGCGGTTACGACATCGGCGTCAAAAAAAAGCGCACCGTTCTGTCCGGCCTTTCGCTGACCGTGTTGTTTACGGATGTCATCACGTATGTTCAGCTGCAAATCATGAACGTCAACCCCCAAAACCCCGAGGCCAACGCCAGATTGGTGCTGGGCGGCGAGGATTTGGCGTTGTTGGGATGCGCTTTGGCGCTTCAGCTGTTGGTCATCGTGCTGTTGGTCAACGCGGGATACGCGCTGTACTACCGCATCAACCCGCCCCAGGATTGCCTTATCGTCACATCTTCCCAGGAGCTGGCAGAACACGTGGCCGAAAAGCTGGCCGCTTTCCGCCAGCTTTACAAGCTCTCCGAAGTGGTGCACTACGAGTGCCCGGACGTGAAAAAAACCATCCTGGAGCACAGCGTGGTCTTCTTGGCCGGAATCCCCGATACGGAGGAAGCGCTGTTGGAAACTTACTGCTATAAGCATAACAAATCCATTTATCTCCTGGCCGAAATGGAGGACGTTATCATCTCCACCGCACAGCAATCCGTGCTGGACGACACCCCTTTCCTCTACATCGGCCATGCTGAACCCACCGTGGTGCAGCTTTTCATCAAGCGCGCCGCGGACATCGCCTTTAGCGTCCTGGGCATCGTGATCACCAGCCCTGTCATGCTCATCATCGCCTTGGTGCTCAAATGCTCTCACAACGGCAGCGTCCTTTTCCGCCAGGAGCGCGCGACCCTCAACGGCCGCGTCTTTGAAATTCTGAAGTTTCGTACCATGTACCCTGAAAACCGCGCCTTCGAAAACAGCCTATCCGCCCGCAAGGATGACGAGCGTATCACGCCCGTGGGCCGTTTTTTGCGCAAATACCGGCTGGACGAGCTGCCGCAGCTGTTTAACGTCCTTCGCGGCGATATGAGCCTGGTTGGGCCGCGGCCGGAAATGCTGGAAAACGTGGATCGCTATACCCGCGAGGTGCCGGAGTTCCGCTACCGCCAGCAAATGAAGGCCGGGCTGACGGGCCTGGCGCAAATTGAAGGCAAGTACAATACCAGCCCCAAAGACAAGGCAATTCTGGATTTATTCTACATCGAAAGCTTCTCTCTCGCCTACGACATCAAGCTGCTTTTGCGCACGCTCACGGTCTTTTTCCGACGCGACAGCACGGAAGGATTCTCGGAAAAGCGTTCAGAATGTCCGCGCATGCGCGTTACGGCGAGCGCGCGCCATGTTCCCGGCGCGGAAACCGGCGACGGCGCCCAGCCGCCCATGCGCGCGGCGCTTTGAGATGGCTATCCAAACCGCTTGGCGGAGTACGATAGGAATAAACCGAAAGGATGATTGGGATGGACAAGACCCTGTTGATCATGGCTGCCGGAATGGGATCGCGCTATGGTGGAAACAAGCAGATCGACGGCATGGGGCCCCACAACGAGGTGCTGATGCTCTACTCCATTTACGATGCGATCAAAGCCGGCTTCACCAAGGTCGTCTTTATCATCAAGCACGACTTTGAAGACCGCTTCCGCCAGCTGGTGGGCGACGTGGTCAAGGACAAAATCAAGGTCGATTATGCGTTCCAGGAGCTCAGCGACCTTCCCGAAGGCTGCACCATCCCCAAGGAACGCACCAAGCCCCTGGGCACCGTGCAGGCGGTGTTGGCCGCCAAGGATCTCATCCATGAGCCTTTCGCCGTGCTCAACGCCGACGACTACTACGGCCCCGACGCCTTCGTCACCATGTCCGGCCATCTGGAGAAGCTCCAGGCCCAAAAGCATGCCTGCATGGTGGGCTACTACCTCAAGAACACCATCAGCGAACACGGCCACGTTACCCGCGGCGTCTGCGGCGTGGATGCCAACGGCCACCTGACTTCCGTGACGGAAACCTATAAAATTCAGCCTTTCCCAGACGGCACCATTCGCGATACGGAAAAGGATCCCAACGGCGTTATTCTCGATCCCGAGAGCCTGGTAAGCATGAACTTCTTTGGCTTCACGCCCTGGCTGTTCGAGCGCGCCCAAGAGCGTTTGGTGAAGTTCCTCAAATCCCTCTCGCCCACAGAGCTCAAGGCCGAATATGTCCTGCCCGTGCTGGTCGATCAGCTCATGCACGAGGAAGGCCTGAAGGTGGACGTCCTCAGCACCAACGCCGTGTGGTTTGGCGTGACCTACCACGAGGACAAGCCCTACGTACAGGCCGAACTCCAAAAGATGCACGACGAAGGCGTGTATCCTGAAACGCTGTTTTGATCCGCAAGGGAGGGCACCGCATGAAAATCCTTTTGACGGGCGGCGCGGGGTACATCGGCTCGCATACCTATGTGGAGCTGACCAACGCCGGCCATGAAGCCGTTATTGTCGACAATTTCTACAACGCCTGCGACGAGGTGCTCAAGCGCCTGGAAACCATCACCGGCCGCCCGGTATGCTGCCATAAAGCGGATGTCAGCGACGCCGCGGCGCTGGACGAGGTGTTTGCTCAGCACGATTTTGACGCGGTCATTCACTTCGCCGGGTATAAGGCCGTGGGCGAAAGCGTCGCCAAGCCGCTGGCCTATTACCGCAACAACATCGACACCACGCTGACCCTGTGCGAAATCATGCAAAAGCACGGTGTCAAGCGCCTGGTGTTCAGCTCTTCCGCAACGGTTTACGGAACCAGCGACGAGATGCCCCTGGTGGAAAGCATGCATACCGGCGGCTGCACCAATCCCTACGGCTGGACCAAGTACATGATCGAGCAAATCCTGCGCGATACCGCCCACGCCTTCCCGGATTGGTCTGTGGCGCTGCTGCGCTACTTCAATCCCATCGGCGCGCACCACAGCGGACTCATCGGCGAGGAGCCGGTGGGCATTCCCAATAACCTCATGCCCTACATCACGCAGGTGGCGGTGGGCAAACGCGAAAAGCTGAGCGTGTTTGGCAACGACTATCCGACCCCGGATGGCACCGGCGTGCGCGACTACATCCACGTGGTGGATTTGGCGCGCGGTCATGTGGCGGCATGCGATTACCTGATGAGCGCCACAGGCTGCGAGGTCTTTAACCTGGGCACGGGCATCGGTTACAGCGTGCTGGATTTGGTCAAGACCTTTGAGCGTGTCAGCGGCATTACCATTCCCTACCAAATCACACCGCGTCGCCCCGGCGACGTGGCCCGCTGCTACGCCAACGCCAGCAAAGCCAAGGAAATGCTGCATTGGCAGGCTGAAAAGAACCTGGAGGACATGTGCCGCGATTCCTGGCGCTGGCAAAGCCAGAATCCCAACGGCTACCACGATTGAAGCATTTAGGCTCCATCAAAAGGCGGCAGGAATCCTGCCGCCTCAGCTTGTCGAAAAAGTCCGCCTGCGGCGGCCTTTTCCGCCAAAACACGTTTTCCCTGCGCCTTCGGCGCGGCCGGGGAAACGTGCAAGGAAACCTTGCTGCGCAAGGCTTCCGAATCCACCGCACATGTCGCTGGATTCGGAATACCCTTCGGAGGGCTGCGGCCCTCCGAACCTCCCAGAAGGTTTTTTG
>DVME01000057.1 GCA_018715175.1 Candidatus Limiplasma stercoravium | reverse complement strand
TGAACTCGTCCTCGTCGTCGATGGTGGCGTACACATCCTCGTCGCTTTCTTCGTCGCGCACGATTTTGAGGATGATCGCTTCGCCTTCCTTGCAGTCGTCGGTATCCTCGGTGGCTTCAAGCACCACGTAGTAGTTGCCCTCGTTTTCCACCGTCATAATGTGGATGAAGTTGACGTCGTTGCCGTTTTCGTCCTGAAGCTGCACCACGTTTTCGTTTTCTTGCATCACAATGCCTCTTTCTGCCGGCTTTCCTTAGCCAGCCATTGTTCCAAAATCACCGCGGCGGCGAGTTGATCCACATAGCGCTTGCGGTCTTCCCGGCGAACGTCGCCGCTGATGAGCACCTGCTGGGCCGCGCGGGTGCTGAGGCGCTCGTCCTGATAGCATACCTTGAGGCCGGCCTGGGCGAGCACGTCGCCGAACGCCTGCACCTTTTGCGCCTGAAACCCGCGGGAGGCGTCCATGTTGAGCGGAAGGCCCAGCACCACCAGCGCGGCGTCGTAGCGTTTGCACAGCGCCTGCACATAGCGGCAGTCCGGCCCAAAGCCCACGCGGTGATAGACCTCCAGCGGCTGCGCAATCACGCCCCCCGGGTCGCTGACCGCCACGCCGATGCGCTTATCCCCCACGTCCAAAGCGATGACGCGCATGCTATTGATCCAGCCCTTGCAGGTACACCCGCACAAGCTCCTCCATGATCTCATCGCGCTCCAGGCGGCAAATCATGCTGCGCGCCTGCGCATAGCTGGTGATGTAGGTAGGATCTCCGGAAATCAGGTAGCCCACCAGCTGGGTGACCGGGTCGTAGCCTTTGGCCTGAAGCGCCCGATAAACGTGCTCCAGGATGGTGCTGGCCTCGCTGCCGCCCTCCACAACGGGTGAAAACTTCGTCGTCCCGTTCATATCCGCCATGGTTCCATCCTCCTCGCCCTTGAGGTGATACAGGGTTTATTATACACCAATTGCGCCGGTTTGCAAAGCCCTTCTTAGGCCGGCCAACGATCCGCGCGATAGGCCCCCACCACGCGCAGCACCGCCCGCACGCACAGCACCAACGGCACCGACAGCAGGATTCCGCCCACCCCGCCGGCCATGCCGCCCAGCATGACGCTGAGCACCACGATGACCGGATGCAGGCGGGTGGCGTCGCTCATCAGCTGGGGCGAAAGCAGGCCGCCCTCCAGCTGCTGCACCACCACCACCACCCCAAGCGCCCAAAGCGTGCGCCCAACGCCGCTGGTGAGAGAGAAAATCGCCACCAACACGCCGCCCAGAAACGGCCCCAGGTAGGGAATCAGCTCCAATACGCCCATGGTTAGCCCCAGGACCAGCCAGGCCGGAACGCCGCACAGCAGCAATCCCAGCGCCGTCAACCCGCCTACCGCGGCCGAGACCATCAGCTGCCCGCGCAGGTAGCCCGCCGTTTCCCGACGCATTTCCTTGAGAATGCGCACCGTCAGCCCGCGCTTGCCCAGCGGAACCAGCGTCAAGAGCCAATCGCCGATCAGCTTGCGGTCGCGCACAAAGTAAAAGGCGAACATCGGCGCCAGCAGCCACTTGCCAAGGTTCCCGGCCGCGCCGCCAAACCAGGCCAGCACCGTGGGCGCGGCCGCGCCCAGCAGCTCCTGTCCCCTGTGCAACAGGTTTTGCTTTAGTCCTTCGTCCATAACCACGCCATTGTCCGCCAGCCACCGTTCGCCCTGGCGCACCAATCCCTCGGCGGTCGCGTACAGCCCCGGCAACAACGCCGTCAATTGCCTGATCTGGCTGATCAGCAGCGGCGCCAGCAGCGCTAGCGACAGCACCGCCGAAGCGCTGAGGCTGGTAACCGCCAGCGATGCCGCCAAGCCTGGTTTGAGGCGCGTCTCCAGCCGCCGCGCCAGCGGCAGCGCAGCCAAGGCGACCAGCAACCCAAAAAAGAGCTGCGTGACCGCCTGCCACACCAGCTCCCACGCCCAGGCCAGCACAAGCGCTCCTACCAGCGCCAGCGCCGCGATCCACCACCGCTTGGTTCGCTCCCGCATTGCTTGCGCCTCCTTTGGCCCGGCAAGCGCCGGAGGGGAGAGTATCCCCCTCCGGCCGGGCACGCCCGTTACCACATCTTGGCAGCCTTGGCCAGCTTGTCCACCTGCTTTTGCACTTGACGTTTCATCCTCTGGTTGCCGGGCATGAGCATCGCGCCCGCGCCCATGGCAAACCCGATGGCGCCCACCAGCGCCGTTTTCATCGCGTTCATCCGCCGTCCTCCTCTCCAAGTGTGTTGAGCAGCTGCGCCCACGTGAGCAAACGCGCCAGCACCACGTCGCCCGACTGACCGGTTTGGCTGACGCGATACCGGTCGGCATAGGCGCGGATGCCCGCAAGCCGGTACACAGGGCCCGGGCTGACCTCCAAGGCCAAAAGGCGAAGGGTAGCGCCATCCACCAGGGTGTCGGTAACTTCGCCCACGCATTCGCCGGTGGTCAGAAACGCGCGCGTGAGTCTGCCAGGCTCGCCGCGCGGCATGCGCTTGGGCGGGCGGTTCAGCAGCAAGCAGCGCTTCCCCACCGTGAGAATGCCATCGGCGGGCATCCATCGCGCCGCCCCGATGCCCTTGCGCATAACCACGCCAGCCACGCGCCCGGCGCTCACATCCGCCACGGCCCGTTCCACAAAGCCGACCTGCTGGTCCTGCCATACCACCGGCAGGCCCATCATGCGATTGAGGCTGGTGAGCATTTTGGCACGCTCCTTTCATGGACGCAATGCCAGTTTGCCCAGCTCGCGCCCGGCCGCCCCAAACAATGCTTGCCAGTTATGCCAGCCCTTCGCGCAATACCGGGCGCACCGCTTGCTCGAATGGAAATATCGTCCATGGCGCAAGCTCTTCAAACCCTAGAATGGCCGCACAAGCGGGCGCGCTATTAGGAAATATGCGGAAGATCCTCGATGCACGCTACCACTATTAGTAGAATTTTCCTGCTTTTACGGGAGGAATGCGCCTTGCCCAATCGTCAGATGCATGGAAGGCAGGGGCCAACCCCTGCCCAAGAAGAAAAGGAGGTATCCCGATGATGCAAAAGACCCCTCTGTACAAAAGATGCCTCCAGGCGATGGCGTTTGTGTTGGCGCTTGCGCTGCCTCTGGGAGCGCTTGCCGACACCTACAAAGTCGTCGTAGGAGGCCGGCTGAACCTGCGCGCCGAACCTTCCCTGGAGGCCACGGTGCTGGCGCAGTACCCCACCGGAACCTGGATGACCGTCAAAGAGGAAGTCGGCGATTGGAGCAAGGTGAGCGTGGGCGGTAAGAACGGCTATGTGATGAGCCGTTACCTCAGCGACACCTCCGCGGACAACACGCTTTACGTGCGCACCAACACCGGCCGCGGACTGAACCTGCGCGATCAGCCTTCCTTGACGGGCAACATCCTGGGCAGCTACAAGCCCGGCACGGCGGTCAAGGTGCTGGTGCGCGGCACCGGTTGGTACCAGGTGGAAGTGGGCGGTCAGACCGGCTACATGTCCAGCCAGTACCTTACCGCTTCCTCCTCCTCCGGCTCCGGCAGCACGACCGGCTATCCCAAGACCGGCTACGTGTCCAACCCCGGCGCCAACCAGGTGCTCCTGCTGCGTGAAACCCCCAGCACCGACGCTCGCGTGCTGGGCTACTACCGCAACGGCACCGTGGTGGAGCTCTTGGGCGAAAGCGGCAGCTTCTATAAGGTCAACGTCGGCGGAAAGAGCGGCTATATGATGAAGAAATACATTAGCCTTTCTTCTTCCTCTTCTTCGACCGCCACGCCCTTTACGGCCAAGCTTGTCAACCCCAACGGCAACAGCATCGTCAACTTCCGCACGGCGCCCGGGCTGTCCAGCCCCATCATCAAGGCGTATCCCGTGGGCACCGAAATCACGGTGAAGGAAATGGGCGACGTTTGGTGCAAGGCGGAAATCGACGGCGTAACCGGCTATGTCAGCCGCTACTTCTTCAAGGCCGTGCAATAACCCATCCAAACCCAAAGAGGCCGCCGCGATGATCGCGGCGGCCTCAAACGGCTTATGGAACGGCTTTAGCGCTCTGAAGGGGCGAGCCTTCCGGCTTAGCCCAGCCGCGGCTGCGCTCCACCGCCCGGTGCCAGCCCTCCAGGGCTGCCTGGCGGTCGCATTGCGCCATGGCGGGATGAAAGGTCAGATCCGCCCGAACCGCAGCGGCCGCCTCCTCCTTGGAGGCATACACGCCCGCGCCCAGGCCTGCCAAAAGCGCCGCGCCCAGGGCCGTGGTTTCCATAATCACCGGGCGCATCACCGGCACGTTGAGAATGTCGGCCTGGAACTGCATCATGAATCCGTTAGCGCTCGCGCCGCCGTCCACGCAAAGGCGCGCCGGCACGCGATTGCCCCGATCGGCAACCATAGCGCTGAACAGATCCGCGCTCTGGTAGCAGATAGCCTCCAGCGCGGCGCGAACGATGTGCGCCCGGCCCGTGCCCCGCGTCATGCCCACAATGGTGCCCCGGCTGTACATATCCCAATACGGAGCGCCCAAGCCGGTAAACGCCGGCACCAAAAACACGCCCGCCGTATCCGGAACGGCCTGGGCCAAGGTCTCGCTTTCCGCCGCGCTGGAGATGAGCCCCAACTCGTCGCGCAGCCATTGCACCGTCGCGCCGCCCATAAACACGCTGCCTTCCAGGGCATACGTGGGCGTGCCGTCCAGCCGCCAAGCCATGGTGGTAATCAAGCCGCTGTTGCTTTCCACCGGCACCTCGCCGGTGTTCATGAGCATAAAGCAGCCCGTGCCGTAGGTGTTTTTGACCATGCCGGGTTCAAAGCACGCCTGCCCGAACAGCGACGCATGCTGATCGCCCGCCATGGCCGCCACGGGAATGGGGCGGCCCAAAATTTCGGTACGCAGGTTGCCGATGATCTGTGCGGTGTCCACCACCTCCGGCAGCACCTCGCGCGGGATGTCGAGCATGGACAGCAGCTCGTCGTCCCATTGCTGGGTATGCAGGTTAAACAGCATGGTTCGGGCAGCATTGGTGGCGTCGGTCACGTGCGGGCGGCCCTCCACCAAGTTCCAGGCCAGGAAGCTATCCACCGTGCCAAAGCAAAGCTTCCCGCTTCGGGCGCGCGGGCGCAGGCCCAGCGTGTCCAGCAGGTAGGCCAGCTTTGTGCCGCTGAAATAAGCGTCCGGCACCAGGCCGGTCTTTTGGCGGATGGTGTCGCTCATGCCTTGGGCCACCAGGCGTTCCACATAAGGCGCGGTGCGGCGGCATTGCCAGACAATGGCGTTGTGTACGCAACGGCCGGTGCTTTTGTCCCACAAAAGGGTGGTTTCGCGCTGGTTGGTGATGCCGATGGCCGTAATTTGCCGCACGTCCACGCCGCTCATCTCCACAGCGCGGCGCAGCGCCTCCACCTGGGTGGTCAGGATGTCCTCCGGGTCATGCTCCACCCAGCCAGGCTTGGGGTAGTGCTGCCGAAACTCGATGGCGTGCGACGCCAAAATGCGCCCGTCGGTTGTGAATACGATGGCGCGGCTGCTGGTGGTTCCCTGATCCAGGGCGACCAAGATGCTCATGCAATCCCTCCTATTATGCAAAAAGTTGGATTTTTCGCCGCGCCATCTCCCCCACGCGGTCGATATACACGCTTACGTTGCTCACGTTGGGCGCGCGTTCGATGCGGCGTTCCCTGTCCTCGAACACGCGCTTGCTGATAGCCCCCGCGCCCAGCGCCACAACGGAAGCGTTTTCCTCCATGATATCCACATTGTATAGACAGGCTGCGCCCGGGCGGGCATAGCCCACGTTTTGCTGCTGTCCGGCCATGTACTTCTGCCGGTAGAGGTAGTAGGGCGTCAGGCCCAAGCGCTGGGCGGTATTCTCGCCCAGGCGCACCATGTCCGCGGCCACAGCCGGCTCCGGCAAAGGCGCACGCTCCAGGTTAAGGCGGCTGGAGCGCTTGATGGCCAGGGTGTGTACGGTTAGGCTGTCGGGCCCCAACGCGCGCACGGCGTCCATGGTGGCTTGAAAATCCGCCACGCTTTCCCCCGGCAGCCCGGCGATGACATCCATGTTGATATCCGCAAAGCCCAGGCTGCGCGCCAGATTGAAAGCTTCCACCGTCTGCGCGGCGGTATGGTCGCGCCCGATGAGGCGAAGCGTAAAGTCGTTCATGGTCTGGGGATTGACGCTGATGCGCTCCACCCCCAAAGCGCGCAGGGTTTCCAGCTTGGCACGGGTGATGGTATCCGGCCTTCCCGCCTCCACCGTATGCTCCCGGGCCGCGGGAAACAAGCGCATGACCTGGCGCATCAGGCGCTCAAAATCCGCTTCATTGAGCGAAGTGGGCGTTCCGCCGCCCACGTACAGCGCCCTTACCTTAAGCCCAGCCGCGGCCATCAATTCCGCGCCGCGTTCCATCTCCCATTCCAAGGCGTCCAGGTAAGGGCCGACGAGCTTGCCCTTGCCCAGCGCTTCGCCGGGAAAGGAGCAATAGGCGCAGCGCGTGCGGCAGAAGGGGACGGACACATACACGTCCGCCTCGTTCCCGGCCGGATAAGGCAGGGCCTGCTGCTGGTGTACGATGCGCCCCAAAAGCTCGGCTTTGTCGGGATCCACATCAAAGGTTTCCTGCACGCAAGCCACGGCCTGCTCCAGGCTTAGCCCCGCGTCGAGGCCCTCGTACACCAATCGCGTGGGACGAATGCCCGTGAGCGAACCCCAAGGCGGCTTCACGCCCGTGAGCGCCTTGAGCAACTCATACAGTGTGATTTTACAAAGCCGCTTGACGGCGCGCTTCTGCGCCAAGGGCCTCGCGGCGTCTGGCGCAGGCAGCTCGGCCTCGCGGCATTCCCGACGCCCGCGAAACGAAAACGCGCACGTGACGCGGCGGCCCTCCTGCGCAAAGGTATGCGTCAGAGGTTCTCCGACCTGCGCGCCATCCAGCGAAAAGCCGTCCACAGCGAAAAACAGCCGCAGCACGTCGCAAAACTCGTTGGCAAATCCCTCCAGGGGCGTGGACAAAACGACGGTCACATGCTCCATGCTACGCCTCCGCCCGTCCCGCGATCCCAGGCTCCCCGTGGCCGGGATAGGCAATTTGCCGGGGCGTCATGCGAAGCAGGGCGCGCAGAGAAGCGCGCAGGAGCCCGAAGTCGCCGTCGGCAAAATCGGTGCGGCCGTAGCCGTGGGCAAACAACGTATCGCCCGTTAAAACGCCCGCGCCCTTAGGCAGCAGGAAGCACACGCTGCCCATGCTGTGCCCGGGCGTGTGCATCACGCCGATGTCCATGCCCGCCAGATGCAGCGTGTCGCCGCCTGCGAGGGTGCGCGGCTTGGTATGCACGCGCAGCAAAAACCCAAACAGCCGGGACACGTTGGCGTCGGGATCCGTCAGCTTGGGCGCGTCTGCCTCATGAATGTACAGCGGCGCGTCAAAATGGGCGCACACCTCGTCCGCCGCGCCGATGTGATCGCAATGCCCGTGCGTCAGCAGCACCGCCGCCACCTTGCGCCCGCCGACGCGCTCCACAATCCGCTGCGCCTGCGCGCCGGGATCCACCACGACGCATTCGCCGGTTTCTTCGTTTTCCACCACATAGCAATTGGCCGCAAGTTCGCCTACAGCCAGACATTCCACCTTGATGGCCATCTCGATACCTCAAAACCCTTTTTTGGAATCCAGCAAAATCGTCACCGGGCCGTCATTGACGAGCGACACGGCCATTTCCGCGCCAAAGACGCCCGTTTCCACCTTCACGCCCGCGTCCCGCCAGCACGCCGCCAGGCGTTCGTACAAGGGATCGGCCGCCTCCGGCCGCGCCGCGCGGATAAAGCTGGGCCGCCGTCCGCCGCGCGCGTCTCCCAGCAGGGTAAACTGGCTCACCGCCAAAATCGCCCCGCCCACATCCAGCAGCGAGCGGTTCATCTTGCCCGCCGCGTCTTCAAAAATACGCAAATTGGGTACTTTATCGGCCAGGTAACGCACGTCCGCGTCGCCGTCGCCTTCCTCCACGCCCACGAGCACCATCAGGCCCGGCCCAATCGCGCCAACCGTTTGACCCGCTACCGTCACCTGAGCCTGTGTAACCCTTTGCACCACCGCGCGCATGGTTTTCGCTTCCTTTCCGTTGACGGCTCAGGTGGAGCCGCGGTATACCTCGATGATGTCGCTGCGCTTGTGCAGCTGCGTAAACACCCGGTCTAGCTGCTCGCGGCTCTTGACCTGAATGATCATGGTGATGCGGGAAATTTTCTTGTGCTCGTCGCGCTTGGCCGATATCGACACGACGGGAACATTCATATTGCCAATGCAAAGCGCCAATTCGCCCAGGATATTGACATGGTCGTAGGCGATGATGTTGATGGAGGCGTTGAAATCCGCCAGCTCGTCGTTGCCCGCCCAGCTGACCTCCACCATGCGCTCCTGATCCTCCGCGCCCGAAAGGTTGGAGCAATCGGACTTGTGAACGGTCACGCCGCGTCCGCGGGTGATGTAGCCGATGATCTCGTCGCCGGGCACGGGGTTGCAGCACCGGGCAAAGCGCACCAGCATGCCGCTTTCGCCCTTGACATAAATGCCGTGCGTGGGTTTGCCCAGCTGGTTTTGAAGCTCTTTGTGGGAAACCTCCTGGATCTTGGGCAGCGCGGGGGTTTCGGCTTTGCGCTGTTCTTCGAGCAGGCGGCTGACGACATAGGCGCTGGAGATGCCGCCGTAGCCCACGGCGCCGTAAATATCCTCAAGGTCGCTAAAGGCGTAGCGCTTAAGGATGCCGTCGTAGTACTCGGGCTTGGTCAGCGCGGGCAGCGCCACGCCGCGGCGCTTGGCTTCCCGCTCCAGCATATCCCGGCCCTTGACGACGTTTTCGCCGCGGAGCTCACGTTTGAGGAACTGGCGAATTTTGGCTTTGGCCTGCTGGGTTTTGGCCACCTTCAGCCAATCCATGCTGGGGCCCTTGGAGGCGGTCGAGGTGATGATTTCCACGCGGTCGCCGGTTTGCAGCTCGGTTTCCAAAGGGACGATGCGGCCGTTGATTTTTGCGCCCACGCAATGATTGCCCACGCCGGAGTGAATGCGGTAGGCGAAGTCGATGGGCGTCGCGCCGCGCTGCATGCTGACAATATCGCCCTTGGGCGTAAAAAGGAGCACTTCTTCGCTGAACAGGTCGGTTTTAAGCGAGTCGATAAACTCCTGGCTATCGCGCGTATCGCTTTGCCAGTCCAGGATCTGGCGCAGCCAATAAAGCTTGTTGTCCAAATCGCCGCCGGCGCCGGCGCCCTCTTTGTATCGCCAATGCGCGGCCACGCCAAATTCCGCCACGCGGTGCATCTCCCAGGTGCGGATTTGAATTTCAAACGGGAAGGGCATCTTGCGCCCGCCGATGACGGTGGTGTGCAGGCTTTGATACATGTTGCCCTTGGGCACGCTGATGTAATCCTTGAACCGGCCGGGGATCTGGTTCCACAGGGTATGAACGATGCCCAGCACCGTGTAGCAATCCTGCACGGTGTCCACCAGCACGCGCACGGCGATGAGGTCGTAAATCTGGTCGAAGGTTTTGCCCTGTCCCTTCATCTTTTTGTAGATGGAGTAGAGATGCTTGGGACGTCCGTCCATCTCGTAATGAATGTGTTGGGCGTCGAGCTTCTCGCCAAGTTCCGAAATCACCATGCGGATGTTTTCCTCCCGCTCGGTGCGCCGCAGGCCGACCCTTTGGGCAATGTCATGAAAAGCCGCGGGATCGATGTACTTAAAGCTCAGATCCTCCAGCTCCTGCTTGATGGAATTCATGCCCAGGCGATGCGCCAGGGGCGCGTAGATGTCCAGGGTTTCGTGGGCGATGGCGCGTTGGCGATCCTCGGGCTGATAGCGCAGGGTGCGCATGTTGTGCAGGCGGTCGGCCAGCTTAATGATGACCACGCGGATGTCCTTGCTCATGGCCAGGATCATCTTGCGCAGGCTCTCGGCCTTTTGTTCCTCGCGGTTGGTAAAATCAATCTTATCTAATTTGGTAACTCCATCTACCAATTGCACCACTTCGTCGCCAAATTCCTCGCGGATGTTCTCCAGGGTGATATTGGGACAATCCTCCACAGTATCGTGCAGAAACCCGGCGGCGATGGTGGGCGCGTCGATCATCAGGTCGGTGAGGATGCTGGCCACGGAAACCGGGTGGATAAAGTACGGCTCGCCGCTTTTGCGCACCTGGCCTCGGTGCGCGTTTTCGGCGAATTCGTACGCCTTTTTCACCAGCAGGTAGCTATCGCCGGGATGGTGCTTTTGCACCCGCGCCAGCATCTTCTCCAGCGGCATGCATTCGTTGGTGATGTAGGTAAGCATCGCGATCCTCCCTCCCGATGAAGCATATGGAGCGGCATCTGACCAAATCGTTCATGGCGGTATAAACGTATGCCTGCTATGGCACGCAGTCCCACAGCTTTGCGCGAACCTACGCTCCCTCTATAAGAACCAGCATGACTCCGCCCTCCTTTGGGATCACGTCATAGAGCCTGTCCTCCCCGATTTGTTCAAGATTCTGAAAAAGCTCGCCGTACGCCGAAGCAAAAGCTTCGTCGACTTGATCCAAATACACATGGGTATAGCCGTCCTCGACTAACTGCCTTTCCCAATCCTGCGGCGCTTTTACGGTCGAGAATGTTTCGGTATACCAGTCGTTCGTATCCTCCACCGCCTGCGTAGTGGGCATCAGCCACCAGCCCTCCTTATAGGGCTGAAAGCGCTGCGGAACCCATTCAAACAAGCGCAGATAGTAGCGAAGGCCATCTGCATTGTTTTGAGACACAAAATACACCAAATCCGTCTGCGGATTGAGCACCTGTGAAATCCAAGGGGCGGCGGAGTTGTTCATACGGCTCTCATAAACTTCCTCATCCCGCTCGCGCGTCAGAACCGCCCGCTCCAGCAGCAGCGTTGGACTCGCTGTAAGCAGCACCAAGGCCATCAGCACCAGCTCCACACTCTGCTTTCTCTCCCGCATGAACCGTCCCAGCGTTTCCGATGCAAGTGCTAGGCTCAGCCCCGCAATGGGCAACATGTAGCTGGAAAGATACCGTGCGAACGAAAACAGACTTTCTCCCTCATAGTTGCGAAACAAGAACAGAAACACATAAAGCAACGAAAGCAGATAGGCGCCCAGGCCTATTGAAAGGAGAATCGCCATGCGCCGCCAGCGCGTACGCTGCTGGATATCGGCCTTGCTCAACGCCAAAGCGACGCAAGCCCCAAGCAAAACCATCCATAACAGCAGGCTCAGATGGATCGCGCCATTTTGCTCAAATAGGTTTGCATCCGTGAGAGCAAGGAGGAAATTTTCCATGGTACGCTGTGTGCGCCCAGATATTCCATTTTTCAGAATCTCCCAAATTCTAGGCAACCCAGATGAAAGCTCCCAAACTGGCTTGGTATGATGCACGGTCAAAAAAGCTTTCCAGGATAGCCAGCCTGCCAACGCCGACGCCACCATTCCGCAAATGTTTCCCAGGCGGCGCGAAGGTACTATGTTGCGTTCTTTGGCCTGATCGACTGCAATGATGACCAAGGCGATCAGGCCCAAACCCAAGCCGGCCTCCTTCACCAGCGGAAGCAGAAACAGCGAGCTCCCAGTCAACACCATTCTTCCCCGATCACGCGGGCCGAAAAACCAGGCATACAAAGCGTGAAAAAACACACATCCCAAAATCACATCTGTATAGATAGTACAATATGCTCCATGATTAAATAGCGTGGGAAGGACGAACAAAGCGATCGCCATGCACAGCGCGCTTCCCCAGTACTTCCAGCGCTGCGCACGCATGGCGGGCATGAGAAAGGCAAGAATCATGATATTCATGGCGCGTTGCGGATCGCCTTCGTTGAAGCTGCCGGAAAGTCTTGTCCAAACATATTGAAATAGCGTAACGGCAGGAGGATAGTCTGTGTAGCTGATGTTGGCTTTCTTGATTCCCGCAGGGATAGCGTCAAAGTACATCATATTGCGCAAAACAGTACCCCAATGGGAAAACTCGTCATATTCATAAAGCATATGATGGCGAAAAGAAAGCCATACCCATACAAATGCCAAAAGCATAGCGGCGGCGCCCGGCGTGAGCAAACAGCTGCGAAGATCCTTCTTTTCATCGCGAAGCAGCCGTACCACCAGTCCTGCAAAAGCAAGCGCTGAAAGCGACAGCACGAAATAGAAACCGGCGTTTAGATTGCCAAAAAGCCCAAAGACATACGCAACGCCCACCATAAGCGTCACCGCTAACGGCATCGTCTCTTCCAACCTTCTGCGCAGCAGGGAGGCTCCCATTCCCGCCAGAGCAAAAAGGCTTGCCGCCATTATCAATAGGCTCATCTTTCCAAACCCCTCCGCATCCTTATCCTCTTAGATGCTTCACATAGGTATACAACGTATCCGCAATGGTTGCCCCTGCGTTGAGGTACACGCGCAAAACCTTGGCGTTGTTGCTGACGATGGTGGACGTCAAGCGTTCGCAGGGATGCTCAAAGCACGTGTCCAGCGTTTTTTTGTGCAATAGCACGCCCATGCCGCGATCGCCCTGCTCGTCGTACAGCCCCATGAGCACGGGATCGACGGTGGCCGCGTCCTTTCGCTGGATGATAAAAAAGCCCATGGGACTGCCGCCGCGGAGCACCTCGTAGAGCCACGCGCCCGAACGCGCCATGGAGCGCAGCCAGTTGGCGTAGCGCCGGCCGCCCATTTTCACGCCAAAAGCCGGATCAAGGCTCACGCGGTCGCTGACGAACACGCCTTGGCTGACCAGCGCGCAGATGCGCTCCACATCGTCCGCCTCGGTGCGCAGCGTCACCTCCAGCCCGCGGTCAAAGCGCGCGACGGAGGCGGGCATGCGGTATTCGTCGCGGCGGATCATCACATGATACACGGTTTCCACAAAGGTATAGCCCAGCGTTCCCAGGCCAAAGAGCAGTCTGGGGCAGTTGACCGGGGTTTTCACCACCAGGTACTGCGCGCCCCCGGCGGCCAGGCGCTGGTCCTCGGCCGCGAGCGCCTCGGGCGTGTCCTCGGGATCCAAGGCGATTTCATAGGCGTCAACGCCCAGGTTTTCACGCTCCCAGACTGCGTGCGTCGTTTTCAACGCCCTGCGCCTCCTTTGCCGAAAGGGGAAGCGGCTCTCCGTCTCCCCGCACCACGTCGCGCACCACAAACTGCGGATAGCGGTTGATGCTCAGATAAATGCGGCCGATGTATTCGCCCACGATGCCGATGAGGGCGATGATGGCCCCGCCCAGCACCAGCAGAACCGAAATGGTGCTGGCCCAGCCTGCGGGCATGCTGGGATTGAGGAGTTTTTGAATGATGGTAACCATTGCGCACACAAACCCGACCAAGGCGGTCAACCAGCCCAGGTAGCTGGCCAGGCGCAGCGGCTTGATGGAGAAAGCCGTCACGCCGTTGGCCCACAGCGCGATCAGCTTTTTGAGGCTATAGCCGCTTTCCCCAACGCTTCTGGGACGGTGGTTGACCGGCACGTTGGCGTAGCGGCTCACGCTTTGAAACAGCAGTCCCGTCACATAAGGGAAGGGGTTGGGGTAGCGCAGGGCGCTGTCCACCACGAAGCGGCGGCAGGCATAGTAGCTGTTTACGCTGAGTTCCTTGGGCTGGGAGAAGAAGAAATGGTTGCAGGCGGCGTTGAAGCGGCTGCCCAACCTGCGCAGGAGGCTCTGGCGGCGCTTGGGGTATTCGGCAAAAACGATGTCGTAGCCTTCCTCGACCTTGTCGATGAGCTTAAAGCATTCCTCCGGCGGCGTCTGGCCGTCGTCGTCCAAACAAATGACAATATCGCCCCGAACCTGATGGAAACCGGCCATGATTGCGCTGTGCTGGCCGAAGTTGCGCGAGAGATTGACAAAGACCACATGCGGGTTTTGCCGGCAAAGCTCGCGCAGAACCTGGGCGGTATCGTCAGGGCTGCCGTCGTTGACCAGGATGATTTCATGGCTGTATTCTCCGGCACGCCGAGCCAGCGTGCTTTCCAGCGCGTCCACCACCGCGCCGATGGTCTGAGCGCTGCGGTAGCAGGGAATGACGAAGGAGAGTAAGGGCATAGGCATCCTCGATTCATTCAAAATCGGACGATTTCCCGGCTCAGGGTGCGGATGAGGTCATAGCCGTCCCAGGTGAGGGAAAAGTCCAGCGCATGGCCCACCGGCACGATGCGATCCACGCCCCCGAGCCCGTTTTTCACAACCCAGTCGCTCAGCGTCTGCGCGTCCAGGCCCAGGTAGGTCAGCGTCTGGCAGCGCCGGTCGCATACCGCGGCCAGGGCGTCCAAGGACGTGTCCGCATACTCCACAAAGAATCCGCCCGGGCATCGGTGCGCCTGCGCCTCCAGGGTCAGGCGCGGCGCCAGAACGCGGGTGACCACGTTATCGGGCATGGGCTCCAGCGCCGCGCCCAGCTCGATGGCGGCGCGGCAGGCTGCGGTATGCTTGTCCACCGCCGTGACCGCCTCCAGGGGATAGCGGGCCTTGGCGTAGCCCCGCACCGCTTCCCAAAACCGCGCTCGCGCGGCATGCAGCGCTTCGCCCTCACCCAGCCAGTACACCAGCCGCGGCGACGAGCAGGCGTTTTGGTCGGTGAGATAAGTATCATTATAAAAGGCTTGCGTCAGCTTGGCAACCTGATTTTCGTCCATTTCCAGAACGGCTTGGGCCCGGGCCACCAGAAGGCTGTATCGGTCCGGGAACGTCACGTCAAACGCCTGCGGCCGAAGCGCCGCGCGGCGCACCGCGTCCACGGTCGCGTCCCCGCCCCAGACGACGCGCACGTCGCAGGCCTGGCTGAGCGCTTGGGTGACCTCCTGGCGTTCCCGGGGGTAGCGGATGACGTTGACGTGGTTTTTCAGCGCCCCATGCGCTCCGTCCAGCAGGGCGTCCATGGCGGCGCACAAAAGCCGCGTCTGCGCAAAGTCGCGGCTGGGCGCCTTGACCACGCTGACATTGCCCGCCAACAGCGACGCCGCCAGCGAATAGGCGAAATTCACCGCCACGTTGCCCGGCGCAATATGAAACGCCATTCCACGTCCCAAGCGCCGCTGCGTTTCCTCGCCATAGCGCGCGCGGGCGCGTTCCAGCTCGCTGCGGCGGCAGAAGAACGCAAAGGTGACCACATCCGCATACGCTCTGGCCTCGGGCGTTTCCATGAGGACGCGGCTGAGGTCGGACAAAAAGGCGCAGGCCTCGCCGCTGAAGGGCTTCAGCGCGCGCGCCGCGCTCCAGTCGCCCCCGCAGAGGCGCTCGTACGCTTCATTTGGCTTCATAGGTATCGCTGCACCCCCGCACCTCGGCGCGCTTGACGCGCCCCAAAATCTCGAAGTACTTCCCGCGCCGGCCGCAGGGACAATCGTCCTCGCCGAGAATGCGGCCCTCGTCCTCGGTCAGCAGCACATGGCCCGGATAGCTCCGCGCCAATACGCTGACCGCCTCCACCAAGCCGCTTTCCCCTGCCGGGGCCACGCCAAAGTCCTCTGCGCGGCGGATGATGACATCCGCCCACACCGGCGCGTGCAGGTGGCCGCATTCGCATTCCATGTAGATGGCGCCGGTCTGCTCCACCATGCCATAGTAGTTGTGTACGCGCTCCAGATGGCACAGCTCGCGGCATTCGCTGCGGAAGCGCTCGGAGCTGATGTGCTGATCCGCCAGCTTTTTCCACCCGCCGCCATGAATGAGCGTCCCGCGGCTGAGGTCCGGGCGAAAGCCCGTTTGCCGAAGTTGGCCCAGCACATGCTGCCAAATCATAAAGGTAAAGCCAAACAGCAATAGCTCTTCTCCGCGGTGGCGCTCCAGGAAAGCCGTCAGCCCGTCCACATCCAGGCGCATCTCCTCGTCCAAGGCATAAAACACGTCCCGGCCAAACATGGAAAAGCCCAGGATGCCCGCGCCCCGCGCGGAGAACATCGCGCGGTTTTTGACGACCGCGCTGGTATCCAGCACCAGCATGGGCAGACGGTGCTTACCGATGAACTCGCCCACGATGCGGCTGAGCACCTTGCTTTGCAGGGTGCTGGTTTCTCGATCCAGGAAAATGCGGCTGACTTGCTGGCCCGTGGTACCCGAGGAGGTCATGGTGCGGTGCAGCGCGTCCTCCGGGACGCTTTTGAGGGCGTATTCCTTGAACAGCCGCACCGGAATGAAGGGCAATTCCTCCAGGGACGCGGCCTCCTCAAAGCCCAGGGCGTCCAGGATTCGGCCGTACTCCGGGCAGTCCCGGCGGTGGCGGCGGGTAAGCGCGCCCAGCTCGTCCAATAAAAAGGCGCGTTTTCGGGCCCGATCCCATTCGTAGGCCGGCAAAGCGGCCAGGGTGTCAACGTCCGTCATGGATTTCCTCCAGCTCGCGGTACAGGGTTTTGCCCGCTTCGTTTTTGGGAATCGCGGCCACCTCTTGGGTAAAAAAGCCGCTCACCGGCAGGCCGGTCTTTTGGCTGAGGTACTCGCGCATGGCGGGAAGCTCGCCGCCCTGGACGGCGTAGAGCGTCAAGTGGTCGTCGCGGCCGCCCACGGCCACGTCGCAGTCTGGGAAAGCCGCCTTGATGAGGCGTTCGGCTTCGTCCAGGTTGACGCGGTTGCCAAAGAGCTTCAAAAAGCGCTTCTTGCGGCCCACGATGGTGTAATAGCCGTCCTCGTCGCGCATGGCCATATCGCCGGTGTCCAGCACGCCGTGACGCTCGTCGCCCAGGGCCAAGTCCGCGGCGCATTGGGCGTAGCCCAGGGTGACATTGTCCCCGTAATAGCGCAGCTCCCCCACCACGCCCGCCTCTTGCACGGGTTGTCCGTCCACCCCCACAAGCTCCAGCCGTCCGCCGGGAATGGCTACGCCCATGGAGCCGATCTTCTTGGCGCTCATCTCCCAGGGCAGGTACGCCATGCGCGCGGTGGCCTCGCATTGGCCGTACATCACGATGAACTGCCGCCCTGTGCGCTCGCACCAGTCCACAAAGCGCGCGTGCAATTCAGGCGCAAGGCGTCCGCCGGCCTGGGTCATGGTGCGCAGGGAGGGCAAGTCCATGCGGGTAAAGCGCATGCGATCCAGCATTTCATAGGTATAGGGCACCCCGCCGAAGCTGGTGGCTCCCTCGCGGCGGAAAAAATCCCAGAACGACCGCTGAGCGATGCCCGAATGCGCCACCAAAATCGTCGCCCCCACCCAAAGGTGGGAATTGAGGATGCTCAAGCAGTAGGTATAGTTCATGGGCAGGGTGGTAATGGGACGCTCGTTTTCGTCCAGGCGCAGATATTGCACAATGCTGCGGGTATTGGCCTCGATGTTGCGGTAGCTTTGCCGAACCAATTTGGGGCTTCCGGTGGAGCCGCTGGTGGTCAGAAGCAGCGCCAGGTCGTCGTGAAGCGCGGTTTCGTCGCCAAAGGGCGTGCGCAAAAGCCGGTAGCCCAAGGCCCGGTGCGCCTCCTGGCAGCCTTCCCAGGCAAAGTCCTCCGGCGCCCATAGGAAGGCGGGGCGATAGGTTTGATACAACGTGGAAAGCAGCTGCGCGTCGATGCCGTCGGGCAAAAGCAAGGGCACCGCGCCCGCGTTGACCATTCCCGCATAGCCCGCCACGCTGCCCAGCTCGTTGCGGCACAGGCCAAACACCAGCCTGCGTCCGCCCACCGCTCGCATGAGGGCCGCGCCTTCCTCCGCCAGGCGCGCATAGCTCAACGCCTGGCCTTTCTCGTCCAAAAGCGCGATGCGCTGCCCGAAGCGTTCAAATGTCCACATCATATTTGCGAAGGATCTCCTTCCCCTTTTCAAACGAGCTCAGGTCGATGATGTCGTCCATGTCCACCATGATGTCAAAGGCGTCCTCCAGCGCGGCAATGAGCGTCATATGGCCCACGCTGTCCCAACGTTCGCTTTTTCCATACACCATATGGGGCGCTTCCTCAGCGGGGATTTCCAGGGCTTGCGAAAAGGCGTTCACGTATTTTTCCAGGTTGGTCATGGGGCATTCCTCCTTTAGTAGTCAAAGCATTCCTCCGTCCACCCGCCAGACCTGGCCGGTGACGTAGCTGGCCAGGTCGCTGGCGAGAAAGGCGGCCACGTTTGCGATTTCCTCCGGGCGGGCCATGCGGTGCAGCAAAATGCGATCCAGCTGGGCCTGTTTAACCTTGTCGCTCAGATCCCTGACCAAATCCGTATCGGTCAGGCCCGGGGCGAGGGCGTTGACGCGGATGCCCACGCTGACGAGCTCCCTCGCCATTTTCTTGGTGGCGGCGATCACCGCGGCCTTGGACGCGGAATAATCCAGCCGGCTGTCGCCGTCCAAGCCGGCGATGCTGGCCACGTTGACCACCGCGCCCGCGCGGTTGCGGGCCATCAGGCGGGTCGCCAGGCGGCTGACCTCGACCATGGCGAAGAAATTGACGTCGAAAATGCGGCGCATGTCCTCCTCGGAGGTCATTTGGAACATGCGATCCTCCCCCATCGCGCCGGCGTTATTGACGAGGATGTGCAGCGGCTGGCGATCGGCCATGACCTGCGCAAACGCGCGCTTGCGCTGGGCCGGGTCGGTCAGCTCCGCGTAGACGGGCCGCACCCATACGCCGTATTTTACGGCCAGCGCCTCCAGGCTGCGCTCCCAGTCCGCGTTGGGCGTGCGGGCAAAAGCCCACACGTTGGCGCCCTCGCGCGCGAATCCCTCCGTCATGGCCGCGCCGATTCCCCGCGCCGCGCCGGTGATAAGCGCGTTTTTTCCCGCCAGCATCACGGCGTATCCCCTCCCATGGTCACGCTGTTCTTTTGGTAGTATTCTTCATACAGGCTCAGCACGTAGGAAACGTTGTCGCCCGTGAGCGCGTCGCCCATAAAGACCGCGGGCACGTCGGTCACGGGATACACGGTTACGTCGGGCTGTGCCGGATCGTTCATCGCCGCGTCGCGCGCGCCCATGGCCGCGTCGTAAGCCGCTGCCTGGCCGTTGATTAAGGCCCGCACCGCTTTACCCGCCGTTGTGTTTTGCGGGCCCCAGCTGGCCGCGCCCTCGGGCTGGTAGCCGATCACGCCCACCAGCAGCACCGCCACGGCCGCCAGCAGCGTCCCGACGCGCAGCGGGGACGCCGTAAGCTTTGCGCCGTTGCCACGGGCGAAGTATCCGGCCCAGTAGACCGCCAGGGCGGTGGTCATGACCACATAGGTAAAGTAGTAGGTGTTTTGCGCGCGGCCGTCGCCCAGGTAGTTGCCGGTGTACAGCGTGGGCGTAAGCTGGGCGCAGAACAGCCCGAAGGCCAGCAGGCTCACCAGCAGCGGATGCTCAAAGCGCAGCGGGGCGTCGCGCAGGCGATCCCACAAACGCCAGGCGGCCAGCGCCCACATCACGGCCAGCGGCAGGGAAAACCAGCGTCCCGCCAATGCCCCGCCAAAGTAGAGGGATTGCAGCACGGCCATGGGCGCGCTCAGCCCGCCCGACAGCGTGGCGCCCCGCACCGCGTTGCCCGGCGCGCTGGCGCTGAACAGCAGGCACGCCACGCTGATGAGCACGGGCGCCGCCTGCGCCCAGCGCCGCCGCCAGCGCCTGGCCACGCTGATGAGCGCCACCAGCCCGTCCAAGAGGCATACCGGCAGCAGCAAGGAATACTTCCCGCCTCCCACCACCACGCTCAAAGCCAGCAGCAGGACGTACAGCGCGGCGGCTTTGGCGCCCCGCGCCCGCGAAAAGGCCAGCCACACGCCGTAGCGCAGCGCCGCCAGGCTCCACAGGAGCGTATAGGCCACGCCGCCGTTAAACCAGAAGAAGGCTTCGCCGGGATCCGGCAGGGTATGCACGCACAGCGCCGCCAGCCCCGCAAAAACCGCCGTCAGCGTCCAGGCGTCCGCGCCCAGGGTTTTGGCCGCCTGGCGCAGCAAAAACCACAGGCCCAGCAAGAAGGCCGTCAATAAAACGAAGGTGGTCAGCCAATAGCATTCCTCGCCAAACACCGCCGGCTGCAAAGCGCTGATGAAGGAGGTGGCGTACGTGCCCTCCCAGGTATCGCGGATGCCCACGGTATTGCGCACCGCCGCGGCCAGCACGCCCAGCACGCCCTCGCCGTCGCGCCAGGCGGCATGGGTGAGGATGGAAAAGCCAAAGTCGTCGTAGCAGGCATGGTTGGAAAAGCTCAGCACATACAGGGGCACAAGGCTCAAAGCCAGGGCCAACGCCATCACAGACGCGATGAGGCGGAACGAAACGGTGCGCTTGTTCACGGCGTTTCCTCCTCCCCGGCAATGTAGATAGCCCGCTTGTTGTAGTAGCGGCACAGCATGTCGCGCACGTTGGAAGTCTCGTCCGTGAGCAGGTCGGGCATGAACACCGCGGGCACGGAGGTCAGCGGCGCAAGCGTTACCTCATCCTGGGCCGGGTCGTTCAGCAGCGCCTCGCGCTGGCGCATTTCGCGGTCATAGCGCGCGGCCCGGCCCGTTACGAGGGAGAGGGCGGCGCTGGGGCCGCTAAGGTGCTGCGCGCCGTAAAGGTCTTCGCCGTCGGGCTTGACGGCCAGCGCGCCCAGGCCCAGGGCGCACACGCCCGCCAGCGTCAGCGCGCCCAAGCTGCGCGCGTTGGGCCGCAGTCCCCGGCGGTACAGGAAGCCCAGCAGGTAATAGACCGCGAGAAACCACAGCGCGACGAAGCTGATGAAGTACGTATTGACGATGCGCCCGGCGCCCACGCCCACGCCCGCATACAGCGGCGGCACGAGCTGGGCGCAGTACAGCCCGCCCAGCAAGCCCACGCACAGCCAAGGATGAGCGAAGGAAAACCGGCTCTCACCGGCCGCGCGCCAAAGCGCGGGCAAAAGGGGCAGCGTGATGCCGATCACCGGCAGCCGCAGGAAGGTGCCCATCTGCGCCACGCCGTAATACAGCGCCTTACCCACGGCCACCACCGGCGACGCCGGCGGGCCCAGGTAGGTTGAGCGCACGGCGTTGCCAGGCGCGGAAACACTATAAAGGAAACAACCCAGGAACAGCAAAAACAGCGCCGCCACATGCCAGCGCCTGGGATGGCGCCGCCAGATCAGCCAGGCCAAGCCCACCGCATACACGCACAGGCCGAACAGCCCGCCGCCATAGCTGCCTCCGCCCAGCGCCACCATCAGCGGCACGAGCCCCAGCATCGCCCAGGGGCGTTTTTGTTCCAAAAGGCGCAGCGTAAGGGCGAAGGCAATTGCCAAAAGCGCGTAGATGAACACGTTGCCGATGCCGCCGTTGAACCAGAAAAACGCCTCGCGCACGTCGGGCATAAACTGAACCATCACCGTAACGGCCAGGCACGAAAGCGTCCACCGTTCGCCGCGGCGCAGGCCCAGGCGGGCCAAAACCGTCAGCAGGAAAAACAGCCAACCGCCGATGAACGCCGTAAGGATCAGCCAGCAGCCCAGAAAATAAAGCCCTTCGGAAAACACGCCGGGCTGTACGTTGCTCAAAAGCGTGCCCGTATAGGTGCCCTGCCAGGTCTGGCGCGTTTGGGCGGCGCTTTGCAGCGCAGCTTGCAGCGCTTGGGCCACGCTGCCCGTTTGCGTCCAGGTTTGACGAACCGCGGCGGAGAAACCATAGTCGTCGTAATACGGATGGCAATAGAGCGCCACCGCGTACAGCGGCGCCGTTCCAATTGTTAGCGCAAACACGCTTATGGCCAGCAGCACTCCCCGGAGGCGTCCCAGGACGGTACCCTTACGCAGCATCCCTTTCACGCTCCTTTCACGGCGTGTCGATTGTGTATTATAACACATTCGGCGCCAAAAAGCCATATAGCGCAGCTTTCCGGCCATTTTGCGGATATTCAGCTGCAAGCGCTCGGAAATTGTGGATAATTATTTATAGCTTTCCCTTGACTTTTCTGTGGAATTCACATATAATCACTCTAGTCGGAAAATAAAGGCTCAACTATGGTACTTGCCTTTGTTATGCCACCGTCTGCCAAATCGCCCTCTCTTTTTTGTGTGCGATGGCGTCCTCATCCGATTCTCCGATGATCCCAAAGGATCGTTTTTTTCGGGGTAAGGATGTAAGCGGTTTCACGACTCTCGTAAGGGAGCATGAATCATGTTAGTGAATCAGTGCGAAAGGTGGCGGGGATCTTGGTCGGTCAGAAAAACGTAACGGCACCCAGTCTGGTGCAGTACCACAAGCCAGGTTTCTTCAAGCTTGTGGGGCAGAACAAGGCGCTGTTGCTGATGTGTCTGCCAGCGGTTGTGTTCTTCTTCGTGTTCTCCTACATGCCCATGCCCGGGGCGTACATCGCCTTTACGAGCTTTCAGTACAACAAGGGCATCTGGGCCAGCCCGTTTGTGGGGTTGCAGAACTTTAAGTTCCTCTTTACCTCCGGACAGCTGACGCTATTGCTGCGCAACACGGTGCTGTACAACATTGCCTTTATCGTGCTGGGCAATTTCCTGCAGCTGCTTTTCGCCATCCTGCTCAACGAAGTGCAATGCAAGCAGTTCAAGAAAACCACCCAGTCCATGATGTTCCTGCCGTACTTCATCTCGGACGTGTTGGTCAGCCTGCTGGTGTACAACCTGCTCAACTACGACTACGGCTTCATTTCCAACCTGGTACGTTCCACGGGCGGCGAAATGGCCAAGGTGTACCAGATGGCCGGCGCGTGGCCGTTCATCATTGTGCTGGTCAACCTGTGGAAAGGCACCGGCTACGGCACGGTGGTGTACTTTGCCGCCATCACGGGCATGGATTCGTCCATGATGGAAGCCGCGCAAATTGACGGCGCCAACGGCTTCCAGCGCATTCGCTACATCACGCTGCCCACGCTCAAGCCCACGGTTATCATCCTGTTCCTCTTCGCCATCGGCGGCATCCTCAAGGGCAACTTCGGCCTGTTCTACAACTTGGTGGGCAACAACTCCATGCTCTTTAGCACCACGGACATCATCGAAACCTACGTGTACCGCTCCATGATGAACAGCTTCAACTTCTCGCAATCCAGCGCGGTTGGCCTGTTCCAAAGCGTGGTCGGCTTCTTCATCGTCATCGGCGCCAATGCTTTTGTCAAGCATCTGGATCCCGACTATGCGCTGTTCTGATTTTTCGCTGAGAAGGGAGCTTTGAGAAACCATGAATAAAGCAGCCTCTACGCCGGCGCCTGATTTCAAACATCCCAGCCATGTGCGCCTGGATACGTCCGACAAGATCATCCGTGGGTTTACCTACGTGCTGGTCACCCTTTTCAGCCTGATGTGCGTCCTGCCCTTCTGGATGATCGTGGCCTCCTCGTTCTCCTCGGAGTCGGCCATCCGCCTGAGCGGTTTCACCCTTTGGCCGTCCGAAGTGTCCACCTACTCCTACGAACTGCTGCTGCGCTCTCCCGACCAGATGATCGGCGCCTACGTGGTCACCATCGGCCTGGCGGTCGTAGGCACGGCGGTGGGCCTGTTCATCATTTCCATGACGGGCTACGCCTTGCAGCGTAAGGACTTTCCTTTCCGCAACGGTATCATGTTCTACATCTACTTCACCTCGCTGTTCTCCGCCGGCTTGGTGCCGTTCTACCTGCTCATCAAGCAGACCCTGCACCTGGACGACACCTACTGGGCCATCCTCCTGCCCCTGCTGATGAACCCCTGGCTCATCGTGCTAATGAAGAACTTCGTCAAGGCCATCCCGCACGAAATCACCGAGTCCGGCAAGATTGACGGCGCAGGCGACTTCCGCATCTTCTACGCGCTCATCCTGCCTTCCCTCAAGCCCGCGCTGGCGACCATCGGCCTGTTCCTTGCGCTGGGTTATTGGAACGAGTGGTACTACTCCTCCCTGTTCCTCAGCTCCCAGGTGGAATACCGCCCCTTGCAGTTCCACCTTTACAACGTCATCAACAAGGTGGCCAGCCTGAAAAACTCCGTGGCCGGTTCCAACGTGGTGCTTCCCACCGACCTGCCTAGCGAAACCCTCAAAATGGCCACCGCCGTCATTGCGACGGGCCCCATCATTTTGCTCTACCCCTTCGTGCAGAAGTACTTTGTGGCCGGCTTGACCGTCGGCGCCGTCAAGGGCTGAGCCGCTCCAAACCGTTCCTCAGCGGCGGGGCCGCTGGAAATAAAAAAAGGAGGCACTTATCCTATGAAGAAGCTGATTGCTCTACTTGTGGCAGTCCTCATGCTCGTTGCCATGCTTCCGGCGATGGCCGAAAGCACCATCGACACCTCCGAGCATGTGGTTCTTACCTACTTGGTCACCGGTGACCGCCCCACCGACCGGACCGATGAGGTGTTGGAAATCATCAACGGCCTTCTCACCGAAAAGGTCAACGCCGAGCTGGAAATCCGCTGGATTGAGTGGACCAACTGGCAGACCAACTACAACCTGGCTCTGGCGACCGCCGCGGGCGATATCGACATGATCGGCACCGCCACCGACTGGCTGGATGCTTGGCCCAATATCCAGAAGGGCGCTTTCCTGCCGCTGAGCGAAGAAATGCTCCAGACCTATGCCCCCATCACCTGGGAAACCGTGCCCGCTGAGAACTGGGAGCTGTGCAAGTACAACGGCGAGATCTACCTGATCCCCGAAGACAACTATGCGCAATGGACCAACCACGGCTTCATGTATCGCGGCGACTGGGCTACGGAAGCCGGCCTGGAGAACGGCGTGCATTCTTGGGAAGATCTGGGCGTGTACTTCCAGTACATCAAGGATAACAAAGAAGGCGTGTATCCCTGGGACGTTGACGGCAACGGCTCTTCCTACAGCTCTCAGCTGTCCGGCGGCTGGCAGACCTCTCACACCGGAAACATCCTCATTGAGGGCCTGCCGGTGAGCTTGTTCTACGGCGAGTCCAAGGATAATCCCTACACGCTGAGCCGCTACTATCTTGAGGGCGACGAGTTTGTGAACTTCGCCAAGAACATGAAGCAATGGGCCGACGCCGGCTACTGGCGTACCGACGTGCTCAACTACTCCGGCCAGCAGGATGCCCTGATGAAGGAAGGCACCTCCGGCGCCCGCCAGCATCACACCGAAACCTGGACCGGCTTCCGCACCGATATGGAAAAGGCCATCCCCGGCAGCGACCTGCGGTTCTTCTTCTTCGGCGAGGAGCAGGACAACCTGGTGTCCCTCAACATCACCCATGGCGCCATGGCCATCGCTCAGACCAGCAAGAACCCCGAGCGTGCCCTGATGGTCTATGACCTCCTGCGCAACGACGAGGAAATCTACCGTCTGATGATGTACGGCATCGAGGGCGATATGTACACCATCGACGCCGACGGCTACCTCGAGCGTCCCGCCGACTTCGACTCTGCCACCGACGGCTGCACCTTCAACTGGTGGTGGGGCCGCAACGACGACCTGGGCCTGCGCACCGCGGATCGTGACTGGGCCTCCATCGACGAGCTCTATGCCCGCTATGACGAGATCGCCATCACCTATCCCTACGGCCGCGTGGTGTTTGACCTGAGCAACATCCAGGTCTACCTGGACAACATCTCCAACGTGTACAACACCTACATGCCGCGCATTTGCTTTGGCCTGATGGACGATCCGGATGCTTATGTGGCTGAGTTCCGCACCCAGCTGCAGAACGCCGGCATCGAAACCGTGATGACCGAGCTCCAGAACCAGATCAACGCGGTGTACGGCGAATAATTCAACCCACCGCATCTTCGGGGGACTGACCGGCAGGGAAGCGCAAGCGTCTACGCCTTCCCTGAGGGGGACAGTCCCCCCTCTTCATTTGAGCCAACGGAGGAAGCCATGAGCGAGAAAACCAACCTGAACCTCAACTGGCGTTTTCACCTGGGAGACGAGCCGGGCGCGGACTTCATGGGCCACGACGACGCCGCCTGGCGCGAAATCAGCCTGCCTCACGACTGGTCGGTGGAGCATCCCTTCGATCGCTCCTACGCCAGCGGCACCGGATACCTGCCCGGCGGTGTCGCCTGGTACCGCAAGCGCTTCACCTTGTCCGACGACTTGACGGGAAAGCGCGTGCGGCTGACCTTTGGCGGCGTGTACAACCATGCCCGCGTATGGGTCAACAGCAATTACCTGGGCGAACGCGCCTTTGGCTACGCTACCTTCACCCACGACGTCACCGCCTTCGTCCGCCCCGGCGAAAACGTGATCGCCGTGCGCGTGGCGCATGAACAGGTGGCGGATTCGCGCTGGTTTACCGGCAGCGGCATCTACCGCGACGTTACGCTGGAGATCAGCGACCTTTGCTGCTTTGAGACCGACGGCGTCTTTGTGACCACCGAAGCCGTGGACGCCAACGGCACAGCCCGCCTGCGCGTGGCTTATGAAACCCTCAACGCTACCGGCGCGCGTTTTATCCTCTCCAACGCCCGCGGCGACGCGGTGGCCTCCGGCAGCGCCTGGGGCAAAACCGGCGCCGCTGAACTCCTGGTACCCCGCGCCATGCTGTGGAGTCCGGAGGAGCCCACGCTTTATACCCTCACCGCTCAGGCTTTGCAGGGCGAGCGCATTGCCGATCAACTGCGGCTGAACGTCGGCATTCGTACCATCCGCTTCGACGCGGACAAAGGTTTTTTCCTCAACGGCGTAAACATGAAGCTCAAGGGCGTGTGCGTTCATCACGACGCGGGCTGCTTGGGCGCGGCGGTGCCAAAAACCGTGTGGGAACGCCGCCTGCGCAAGCTCAAAGCCGCCGGCTGCAACGCCCTGCGCACCGCTCACAACCCGCCGGATTCCCATTTGCTGGATTTGTGCGACGAACTGGGCTTCCTGGTGATGGACGAGGCTTTCGACGAGTGGGAAGGCGCCAAAAACAAGTGGTGGCAGGGGCACAACGTCTATCCGCCCAAGCGCTACGGCTACGCCATGGACTTCCCGCAATGGCATCGGGCTGACCTGGAGGGCATGGTGCGGCGCGACCGCAACCATCCTTGCATCGTGTTGTGGAGCATTGGCAACGAGATTGACTATCCCAACGACCCCTACGTCACCCCGCTGTTCCGCGAGGTGCTGGGCAACAACGACGCCAACAAACCCGCCGCCGAGCGCGTGTACGACCCCCGCAAGCCTGACGCTGGACGCCTGGCCGTCATCGCGCGCGAGCTGACGGGCATCGTACATGCCTTGGATACGACGCGGCCGGTAACCAGCGCTCTGTCCTTCCCCGAGTTGAGCAACCGCACCGGCTACGCCGACGCGCTGGACGCCGCCGGGTATAACTACAAAGAGATGTTCTACGCCGAGGATCACGCCCGCTATCCTGGCCGGGTCATCTACGGCAGCGAGAACAGCAAGGATCCGGAAGCCTGGTACGCGGTGAGGGACAACGACTATATCTGCGGCCAATTTCTCTGGACCGGCGTGGACTTCCTGGGCGAATGCCCCGGCTGGCCCAAGCGCATTTCCCAGGCGGGCATGCTGGATCTGGCCGGCTTTGAGAAGCCGCAATACGCTCAGCGCCGCGCCCTGTGGACTGAGCAGCCCTATGTGCGCATCGCCGCGGGCTTTGCCGATACCGATCCCGCCGATCTCAACCACGAGCATTTCCGCTGGGCCGGCCCGTCCGGACGGATGATGCGCGTGAGCTGCTACACCAACGCCGAGCAGGTGGAGCTGTTTTTTAACGGCGCTTCCCTCGGGGTTCGCCGCCTGACGCCCATGGACGGCTGCCGCGCCTGCTGGGAATTGCCCTACGCACCCGGCGAACTCCGCGCCGTGATCCCGGGCAGCGAGGATAAGCTGGGCAGCTGCGCGGAGGCTGTATCGATTGCGCTTTCGCCGGATGCAACGCAGCTGCCGGCGGACGGCCAGGCCGTGGCGCAGGTGGAAGTCTCGCTGCTGGACGTGATGGGCCGCGCGGCCGAGGATGAGCGCGTGACCTATCAGTTGGTGGGCGACGCGACGATTTTGGGCGTCGAAAACGGCGCCCCGGATGACCTTACCCCCTACGCGGCGCCATACCGCGCTACGCTGTACGGGAAGGCCATCGTCTATGTTCGCGCCGGCCTCACGCCTGGCGACATCGTGCTGCATGCGCGTACCGCCGGCGGCCTCAGCGCCAAATGCGTATTGCGTCAGGATTCAAAATAACCCCTGTCCCCGGCAAGCCGCCATCCTTTTCACCCCTGTCCCACACGGGACAGGGGTTTCAGGCTGTCAAAAAACCCTTCCAGGAGGTTCTCAGGGCCGCAGCCCACCGAGCTGCCTTGCGAACCCAGCGACATGCGCGGTGGGTTCGGAAGCCTTGCGCAGCAAGGATTCCTTACGTCGTCCGCCGCCCGGCGGAGCCGAAGGCGGAGTAGGCGGACGGCGCAAATCTGGCGAAAAAGCTCGCCG
>DVME01000056.1 GCA_018715175.1 Candidatus Limiplasma stercoravium | reverse complement strand
ATTTCCTCGTCCTTGAGCATGCCGTCGGCATGGATGCCGGCGCGCGTGACGTTGAAGTGGCGGCCCACGAAGGGCTGGCGCGGGCTGATCTCCAGCCCGATCTCGCGCTCCATGTACTCGGCGATTTCGGTAACGGCGGTCAGATCCATGCCGTCGGTGGTGCCGCGCAGGGCCTGATACTCGATGGCCATGGCCTCCAGCGGACAGTTGCCCGTGCGCTCGCCAATCCCCAGCAGCGAGCAGTTGACGCTGGCGCAGCCGTAGAGCCACGCGGTGCCGGCGTTGGAGACGACCTTGTAAAAGTCGTTGTGGCCGTGCCATTCCAGCTGCTCGGAGGGGATACGCGCATAGTGGTTGAGGCCGTAGATGATGCCGGGCACGCTGCGGGGCAGGGCCGCGCCCGGATAGGTCACTCCGTAACCCATGGTGTCGCAGGCGCGCACCTTGATGGGCAGGCCGCTTTCCTCAGACAGGCGCATGAGCTGCTCGGCAAAAGGCAGCACGAAGCCGTAGAAGTCGGCGCGGGTGATATCCTCAAAGTGGCAGCGGGGCACGATGCCCTGCGCTAGCGCCGCCTTGACGATGCCCAGGTATTTGTCCATGGCCTGCGCGCGGGTGAGGTGCATCTTCTTGAAGATGTGATAGTCGCTGCACGAAACCAGGATGCCCGTTTCGCGCACGCCCGCGGCCTTGACGAGCTGGAAGTCCTTTTCGTTGGCGCGAATCCAGGTGGTGATTTCCGGATAGCGCAGATTCAGCGCCTGGCAGCGCTCCAGGGCTTCGCGGTCGCGGTCGGTGTAGAGGAAAAACTCGCTCTGGCGGATCAGCCCTTTGGGGCCGCCCAGCCTGCTTTGCAGCTGAAAGAGGTGCTCAATTTGCTTGGGGGTAAAGGGGCTGACGCTTTGCTGGCCGTCGCGGAAGGTGGTGTCGGTCATCCAGATTTCCGCGGGCATGTTGATGGGCACCAGGCGGTTGTTAAAGGCGATTTTGGGAATGGATTGATAGTCGAAGATTTCTCGGTAGAGGTTGGGTTCCGAGACGTCCTGAAGCTCATACTGATACTTGGATTGCATGAGCTGATTGGTTTTGCGGCTGAACTCGAGCAATTACTCCAACTCCTTTACAAAATCGGCGATGCGGCGCATGCCTTCCTCGATGTTCTCCATGGAGGTTGCGTAGCTGAGGCGGCAGAAACCTTCGTCCAGGAAGGCCGCGCCCGGCACGAGGGCCACGTGCGCGCGATCCAGAAGCGTTTCGGCGATGACCACGCTGTCGGTCAGCACGGTATCCCTGTGGCGCTTGCCGGTAATGCCGCGAATGTTCATCATCACGTAGAACGCGCCGTGCGGCTTGCGGCAGCTGAGGCCGGGGATGGCGTTGATGAGCTCCACCAGGCGATCGCGCCGTTTCTCAAAGGCGGCGCGCATTTCCTCCACGCAGTCCTGCGGCATGCTCAGCGCCACGGCCGCGGCGTGTTGGGCGGCGGCGTTGGGGCTGGAGGTGGACTGGCTTTGGTAGTTGTTCATGCCGCGAATGATGTCTCGCGGGGCGGCGGTATAGCCGATGCGGAAACCCGTCATAGCGTAGGTTTTGCTTACGCCGTTGATGAGGATGGTGCGCGCCTTGACCTCCGGCCCAAAAGTGGCGATGGAAAAATGCCGCTCGCCGCTGTAAACCAGCTTTTCGTAAATTTCGTCCGCTACGATGTAAAAGTCGTATTGAACCGCCAGCGCCGCCAGCTCGCGCAGCTGCGCTTCGCTCCACATGCAGCCGTTGGGGTTGGAAGGCGTGTTCAGGATGAACGCCTTGGTCCGGGGGCTCACCAGGGCCTCCAGGTCGCGCATGGAAGGCAGGAATCCCTGCTCTTCGGGGCAGTCCAAAAATACGGGCACGCCGCCGGCCATGCGGATCATTTCGGGATAGCTGACCCAGCAGGGCTTGTCTACGATGACTTCGTCGCCGGGATCCAAAATCGTTTGAAAAGCGGTGTAGAGCGAATGCTTGGCGCCGTTGGAAACGAGAATCTCGTCCATGCCGTATTCCAAGCCGTGATCCTCTTTAAGCCGCGCGGCGATGGCGCGGCGCAGTTCCAGCGTTCCGCCCACGGGGGTATAGCGGGTCATGCCCATGTCCATGGCGTCCTTCATGGCCTGACGGATAGGCGCTGGCGTTTCAAAATCCGGTTCGCCGGCGGCAAAGCCGATCACGTTAACGCCGGCCTGCTTGAGCTCTTTGGCCCGTGCGTCCATGGCAAGGGTGGCAGAAGGGGCGATGGCGGCGCACTTTGCGGAGATTCCTAGTGGCATGGCGGTTTCCTCCCTGTTTCTCACATCACATTGATGAAAGAATGATGGTTTAATCTTGCAAACTTTAGGCTGCCTGGCTGTTACCCAGAAGCTTGGGAACGATACAGCCAGCATTATATCATATTTAAGATTTGGCGTAAAGTGCAAGGCGAAATGATTTGCTCTTATTTTTTCAAAATGAATATTCTTAAATGTTATTTTGCAATCAACGGGCTTCCAGCCTCAACCGGTTGCAACTTGTCTCAAGTTATGTTATTCTTACTTCATCCATTCGCCAAAGGAGGGATACGTATCAAACGGATTCTTTGTTGCTTGCTGGCGCTCGCGCTCCTGGCCCTGACGCCCGCATCCCTGGCGGAAGAGCCCATCGCCGCCGCCAGCCTCATTACCGAAAATACCGGTCTGGATCTTACTCCCTATGAAGGCAAGGCCATTTACCTCAATTTCTTCACCGGTTGGTGCTACTATTGCATGCAGGAAATGCCCGACATCAAAACCCTCTACGAAACCTACGACCCTGACGAGCTGGCCATCGTGCTGGTGCATGTCTGGGACGGCGAGGACGAGACCGAATCCGATCGCGTCCGCGCGGAGTTTGGCTTGGAGGAGCTGATGTTCTACGAGGATGAGGATCGCAGCCTTGCCTCCTACGTGGGCTTGCAGGGCTACCCGGCCAGCATGTTCATCGACAGCGAAGGGCTCCTGCGCGGCGGCTACAACTATTACCTGTCCCTGGAGCAGATGACCGCCGTGCTGGACGCCATGGAAGTTCCTCTGCGGCCGCAGGAGGAAACGGATGTTTAACGCCGCGCCTGAGGCCATGTCGCTGTGGGCGATGTTGGGCGGCGGCCTGCTGGCGTTCGTTTCGCCCTGCGTGCTGCCCATGCTGCCTGTGTACGCGGTATACCTGCTGGGCGGATCCGAGGGCGAAAAGGCCGGCAAAGGCCTTATCGCCCGCCGCAGCCTGGGCTTGCTGTTCGGTTTCGTTCTGCTCTTTACCGTGATG
>DVME01000055.1 GCA_018715175.1 Candidatus Limiplasma stercoravium | reverse complement strand
AGCAGAATGGCGCCGTCCATGCCCAGCGCCCGGCCTACGGGATCCAGGACATCCGCGCACCGGCCCAAAAGCGGCAGCCCGCCCACGGGCACGTTGGCCAGCGCCCATACCGCCAGGCCCGCGGGCGCGGCCACGCAAACGGCGCGGCCCAATACGTACAGCGTGCGATCCAGCACCGAGCGCACCACGATTTGCCCCACGCGCGGACGGCGAAAGGGCGGAAGCTCCAGCGCAAAGGCCGACGGCATTCCCTTGAGCACGGTTCGGGACAGCCCGTAACAGCACAAAAGCGTCATGCCCACGCTCAGCGCCACCAGCCCGGCCAGCATTGCCGCGCCCGCCGCCGCGCTCCACGCGCCGCCGGCGAAAAACAAAAACACCCCCGTCAGCGTCATGAGCGTCGGAAACCGCCCGTTGCACGGCATGAGCGCGTTGGTCAGGATGGCCAGAAGCCGCTCGCGCGGGCTTTGGATAATGCGGCAGCCCATCACGCCCACGGCGTTGCATCCAAGCCCCATGCACATGCGTGGGGCTTGCGCTATTCAAACTGCGCGGCGTAAAGGCGGTAGTAGACGCCCCGGCGGGCCATGAGCTCTTCGTGGGTGCCCTGCTCCATGACGTCGCCATGTTCCATGACCAGGATGCGGTCGGCGTTTTGTATGGTGGACAGGCGGTGGGCGATGACAAAGGAGGTCTTGCCGCGCATGAGCTCCTGCATGGCGTGCTGCACCTTTTGTTCGGTGTTGGTGTCCACGTTGCTGGTGGCTTCGTCCAGGATGAGCATCTGGGTGTCGTAAAGCATGGCCCGGGCGATGGTGAGCAGCTGTTTTTGCCCCTTGCTGATGTTGCCGCCGTCCTCGCTGATGACGGTGTCGTAGCCTTGGGGCAGGCGCATGATGTAGCTGTGAATGCGCGCGGCCTTGGCAGCGGCCTTCACCTCCTCCAAGGTGGCGCCCTCCTTGCCGTAGGCGATGTTGTCAAAGATTGTGCCGCGAAACACCCATGTATCCTGAAGCACCATGGCATAGGCGCGGCGCAGGGAAGCGCGGGTGAGGCGGCGCACGTCGTGCCCGTCTACGAGAATGCATCCGGAATCCACGTCGTAAAAGCGCATGAGCAGGTTGATGATGGTGGTTTTGCCCGCGCCGGTATGCCCCACGATGGCCACGGTCTTGCCCGGTTCGGCCTTGAGGTTGAGGTCGTGCAGCACGGTCTTGCCCGGCAGGTAGCCAAAGCTTACGTGCTGGGCCTCCACGTCGCCCTGGGCCTGGGCGAGGACTTGCGCGTCGGGCAGGTCGGCGATTTCCTCGGGCTGGTCCAAGAGGGCGAACACGCGCTCGGCGGCGGCCAGGGCGGAGTAGATTTCGTTGATGATGTTGGCGATTTCGTTGATGGGCCCGCAGAACTTGCGCGAGTAGAGCACAAAGGAGGAAATCTGCTCCATGCCGGCGCCGCCCAGCAGGTAGAGGATGGCGCCCACCATGCCGATGAGGGACAAGCCCAGGTTGTTGATCATGTTGATGGTGGGGCCGGTGGTCATGCCCAGGGAGTCGGCGGCGCGGTAGGCTTGGGCGGCTTCGCGGTTGATGTCGCCAAAATCGCGGCAGACGTCGTTTTCATAAGCATAGGCGAGGATGGTTTTCTGGCCGGAAAACATCTCCTCCACGTAGCCGTTCATGTGGCCGTAGGCGGCGCTGCGCCGGGCGTACAGGGGCCGGGTGCGCTTGCCCATGTAGCGGGTGAAAACGACGGCCAAAGGCAGCGTAACCAGCAGGCACGTCACCATGGGCAGGGAAATCAGGCACATCATGAAAAACGATCCGGCCACGGTGACAATGCTGGTGAGAATTTGCACCAGGTCAGCCGAAAGGCTGGTGGTCACAACGTCGATGTCGTAGGAAACGCGGCTGATGATGTCCCCGGCCTGGTTGCGGTCAAAGTAGCTCACGGGCAGGGACATCAGCTTGGCAAAGACGTCCTTGCGCATGCGGTTGGCCACGTGGCGGCCCATGCGCATCATGCCCTGATTGACCAGAAAGGACATGAGGTTGCTCAGCAGGTAGGCGGCCAGCATGCAGGAGGCATAGTAGCCCACGGTGTCAAAATCCACCTGGCCTTCGGCCACGGCCGCGCCGATGGCCTTGCCCGCAAAGGAGGGCCCCAGGAGGTTGCCCACGTTGCTGGCCAGGGTGAACAAAAGCAGGATCAGCACGATGAAACGGTAGCGCGTCAGGTATTTGAGAATGCGCAGTATGGTGCCCTTGGCGTTTTTGGGGCGCTCCTTTTTGGCGCCCAACCCACGCGGCGGCATACCTTTGGCCTCCCTTCTTAAGCCAGCGCGCCCATTTGCGCCTGGTAAATCTCCAGGTACTCCGGGCAGGTTTTGATAAGCTCCTCGTGCGATCCGTAGCCGATGCAGCGGCCGTTGTCCATGACCAGGATGTGCGTCATGGCCTGGATGGAGCTCACGCGCTGGGCCACCATGATGGTGGTGGAGTCGCGGTGATGCTCAAAGATGGCCTTGCGCAGGGCGGCGTCGGTTTTATAGTCCAGGGCGGAGGAGGAATCGTCCAGGATGAGAATCTCGGGGTTGGCGGCCAAAGCGCGGGAGATGAGCAGGCGCTGCTTTTGACCGCCGGAAAGGTTGGCGCCCTTGATGTCGGCGCGGTAGTCCAGCCCTTCCTCCAGGGAATCGACGTACTCGGCGGCCACGGCGTCCTCCAGGGCGCGCATGAGGTCGGCTTCGTCCAGGTTGCGGCCAAAGCGGATGTTTTCGCGCAGGGTGTTGAAAAACACCATGTCGTTTTGGAACACCACGCCGAATTTGCGGTGCAGCTCGTCTTTTTCGTAGGTGCGCACGTCGCGCCCGTCCACGAACACGCCGCCGTCGGTAACGTCGTAAAAGCGCATGAGCAGGTTGACGATGGTGGTTTTGCCGCAGCCCGTGGGCCCGATAATGCCCAGGCTTTCGCCCCGGCGCAGGGTAAAGCTGATGTCGTAGAGGCATTGCTCGCGTTCCTCGCCGGCCATGGCGTTGTGGGAGGAAGCGTTGTAGCTGAAGTTGACGTGTTCAAAGCGTATGAAGCCCTCGCCGGACGGCTGCCGCGCCTCCTGAAGCGAAAGCACGCGCTGGTCGGGTTCGGTGTCGAGCACCTGGCCGATGCGGTTGGCCGAGGCGGAGGCCTTGCTGATCATGATGAAAATGCGGTTGATGCCCATCACGCCCTGCATGACCATGTTGAAGTACGTTAAAAACGCCAGGATGACGCCGGGCTTGACTTGTCCGTTGTACACGCGCTGCGCGCCGAGCCATACCACCAGCGTCAGGCCGATGTTGAGGCACATCTGCATCAGCGGCCCGGGAATGGCCATGATGGTGCTGGCCTTGATGTCGGAGCGGGTCATGGCGTCGCTGCTGCCGCCAAAGCGCGTTTTTTCGTATTCGGTCTTGGACAGGGCCTTCACCACGCGAATGCCGGTAATGTCCTCGCGCATGATGCGCACCACGTCGTCCAAGCGCTCCTGCACCTTGCGGTAGAGCGGGATGCCGTAGTACGACACGCACAGGATCACCGCGATGAGGATGGGCACGATCACGCACAGAATGGCCGACAGCGCCGCGTCCATGGCCAGCGTGACCGCAATGCCGCCCAAAAGCATCATGGGCATGCGCACGCACATGGTTTGCAGGGACTGCACACAGGACTGCACGTTGTAGCTGTCGCTGGTCATGCGGCTGATCAGGCTGGGCAGCCCAAAGGCGTCAAACTGCGCGCCGGAAAGGTTGGCGGTCTTGGCAAAGAGAGCCTGGCGCACGTCGTAGGATACGCGGTGCGCGTTGTCAATGGCCACGCGGTTGGCCCATACGTTGAGCTGGCGCGTAAGCAGTGCGGTAAAGATCATCAGCAGCCCCCACCCAACCACCGGCCCCAGCTGGCCCAGGGGCACCACCTCGTCGATGAGGTGCTCCAGAATGTAGGGAATCATCAGCTCCGTCACCGCGCCCAGCAGCTTGATCGTCATCGAGCCGGCAATTCGCTGCGAGTACGTCCTCATGTAACGCCAAATGAGCTTCACGTCATTTTTCCTCCTGCGAATGCGCAAGCAGACGCTCCACGTTGGCAAACCCCGCCTGCCGCTCCTGGCGGCAGCGCTGCGCCAGTACCTCCAACAGCCGCGAAAGCTCCGCCTTCTCCCCTTCGCTCAGCGGCTGCGTCAGCCATTCGTAAAACAATTCCTCCACCCGCGCCTTGGAGTTTTTCAGCGCGTCCGCCTTGGGCGTGGCGTACAGCAAACGGCTGCGCCTGTCGGCGGGGTTGGACTCCCGGCGCACATAGCCCTTGGCTTCCAGGCGCGAAAGCTGGCGGGCCGCCGCGCCCTTGTCGATTTCCAGGTGCTGGCAGATTTCCGCTTGCGTGATTCCCGGATGGCAGCGCACCGCCAGAATGATGTCCAGTTCCGACGCGCCCACGCCGGCCTGACGCATCACCCGCGTCGTAAAATGCGCCGCGCCCCGCGCAATGCGCGAAATGCGCCTTTGCGTTATGTCCATGCCGTTTTCTCCTTTGCCGAGAAAGATGATCCGTCAACAAATATAGATGATAGTACAACTTTTATCGGATGTCAATCCCTCGTTGAATGCTTTGGGCGTGGGAAGGCATAAAGTGGGGTGGAGGTGAGGCGCGTGAGCGCAAGACGGGAAACGCCGCGAGCCGGGCTGTACCTGCGCCTGTCGGAAAAGGATCGCGGGGAGGATCAGTCCGGCTCCATCGACAACCAGCGGCGGCTGCTGACGCAGGAGGCGCAGCGGCGCGGAATCCGGGTGGAGGAGGTGTATGTGGACGACGGCTTTACCGGCACCAACTTTCGCCGCCCCGGGTTTGAGCGCATGATCGCCGATATCGAACGGGGCCGCATCGACACCGTGATGACCAAGGATCTCTCGCGCCTGGGGCGCAACTATGCCCAGGCCGGCTACTATCAGGAGGAATATTTTCCGTCCCGAGGGGTGCGCTACCTGGCGGTGCTGGACGGCTACGACAGCGAAAACGAATTCTCCACCGCCGCCGCGCCGTGGATGAACGTCGCCAACGAGCAGTACGCCCGCGACGCCAGCCGCAAAATCCGCGGGGCGCTGCGCGCCAAGATGGAGGCGGGGCAGTTTGTGGGGGCGTTCGCGCCCTACGGCTACGCCAAGGATCCCCGGGACAAAAACCGCTTGACGCCTGACCCGGACAGCGCCAAGGTGGTGCGGCGCATTTTCCGCCAGCTCGCCCGCGGCGCTTTGCCCGGCGAGGTGGCCCGGGCGCTCAACGACCAGGGCGTTCCTTCGCCCCTGGCTTACCGCGCCCTGCGCCTGGGCCGCGCGGCGCCTGAAAGCCGCTGGACGGCTTCGGGCGTGGCCAAAATCAGCCGCAACCGCGCCTATGTGGGCGACGTGGTTCACAACCGCCAGTCCAAAGCGTCCTACAAAAGCCGCGCGGTGCGCCAAAACGCGCCGCAGGCCTGGATCGTCAACGAAAACGCGCACGAACCCCTGGTCTCCCGCCAGACCTTTCAGGCCGTTCAAGCGCTTCGCGCCGGCCGCCGGCCGCAGCGCGCCACCGGGTTTTCCAACCTGTTTTCCGGCTACGCCTTCTGCGCCGACTGCCAAAGCGCCATGTCCGCTTCGCCCACCCGCGCCTGGCGCGAAGGCGTGTACAACCTCTGCTGCGGGGCCTACAAGCAGGGCGGCAACCGCCGCTGCACCCATCACTTCATCCGCTACGACCGGCTCTGCGCCCTTGTCTATGCGCAAATTGCTTCCGCCGCCGGCCTCCCCTCCCAGGGCGAGCTGAGCCGGGCGCTGCTGGAAACGCATGTGGAGCGAATCTGGGTGCATTCCGGCGGATGCGTGGAGGTTCGGCTTCGGCGCGCGCGCGAAACGGCGCTTCCTTGGCCCTGCCCACATGCATAGGGCCTGCTTGCCGCAGGCGCGGCAGCGCTGAAAGCACCGGTCCAGGTTAAACGCCACCCGCGGCAGGAAGCCCAAATCCTCCAAAAGCGTAAACAGCGGAAAGAAGATGGCCATGGGCGGCAGCATCACCGACACCACCCACGCCGTGACGCGGTACGCCCCCTGACAAAGCATCCCCACCAGCCACGCGGGAGCGCCCAGGCCCTCCACCGCGGCGGTGAGCGTGGGCTCAAAGCCCAAAAGCGTGGCGCTGAGCCATTCGGAAGGCACGTTGGCGCCCGAAAGGGTGAGGTAGAGCACCAGGGCAAGCAGCGCAAGCATCGCCGGGATGCCCAGGCGCCGGCTGGCCAAAAGCCGGTCTAGCCGAAGCTGGCGGCGCTCGGCGTCCGGGCGCGCCGGGCGGCGCACCGTTTGGGCGCACAACGCCTCCGCTTCCCGGTACCCCTGCGCGATCACCGCGTCCACCACGCGTTCGGGCGGCCATCCGCGCGCTTTCAGCGATGCAAGCGCTTCCTCCGCCCGCGCGCCAAGGGCCTGCGCGCCGCTCAAGCGCGCGCTCAGCCGGCGCGCGCCCTCGGGCCCGGCGGCCAGCATGCGAAGCGCCGCAAAGCGCGCTTGATGCGGCGCAAGCGGGAGCGACTCGGCCAGGGAGCGCAGCGCTTCCTCCAGCGGCTGAGGCAGGCGCGCCTCGCGCACGCGGCCCGGCGAGCGCAGCGTCTCGTCCACCCGCCGCCGCAGCGCGTCCAACCCCTGGCCCTTGCGCGCCGACACGCCCACCACCGGCAGCCCCAGCAGCGCCTCCAGGCGCTTGAGATCCACCGACAGGCCGCGGCGCTCGGCCTCGTCCATCATGTTGACGCACACCACCGTGCGGCCGCACACCTGCGCCGCCTGCAACGCCAGGTTCAGCCCGCGCTCCAGACAGGTGGCGTCGCATACCACCACCGCCGCGTCGGGTGTGGAAAAATTCAGTTCGTCTCCGGCTACGTCCTCCTCCGGCGAACCGCGCAACAGCGAATACGCGCCCGGCAGATCCACCAGCACCCAGTCGCCCCGGCGGTCGCGCACCTTGCCCCAGGCGCTTTCCACGGTTTTGCCGGCCCAGTTGCCCGTGTGCTGGCGCAGGCCCGTGAGCGCGTTGAACACCGTGCTCTTGCCCACGTTGGGATTGCCGCACAGGGCCACCCGCGGGGCGCTCATCGCTCGCCTCCGGGCAGCTCGAGGCGCACCTGGCGGGCGTCGCAGCCCCGAAGCGCCACCACCGTGTCGCGCACGCGGTAGGCGCGCGGATCGCCGAAGGCCGAGGCGAACAGGCAGGTCACGCGGCTGTGTTTGACAAAGCCCAGGTCGCGCAGGCGGGCATGCATGGCGCCCGCGCCGCCCACGTCCACCACTTCGGCGGTCTCGCCGCCCGGCAGGGCGTCGAGGGTTGTTGTTTTGGTCATGAAAAAAGCACCACCTTACGCTTGAAACCCAGCGGAATGCGTTTCCGCCTGGTTTCAAGGTATGCGGTGCTTCGCGGGCGGTGCGCCCGGCGGATTTACTCGCGGAAGATGGCGCAGGTCAGCACGCCGTCGCTGATGAAGTACTGGTAGCGGATGGCGTAGGGCAGGGTGTTGACGAGCGTGAGGTTGATGTCGCCGCCGCCCACGGCCGCGTCAAAGCCCTGCTTGCAGTAGTAGATGCCCACCTCCGCGTGCACCTTGCGGTGCGTGATCAGGATGGGAAGCTGAATGTTGGCGATGTAGAAGGTGGTATTGACCTGGCAGGTGCCGCCGCCGTAGCCGGACAGGGCGGTCTGGCTCATGATGGGGGCCAGGTGGTAGCCGGTGGATTTGCGGTAAGGGCCGATGACCTCGTACTGGTCGTAGGTTTCGCCGGGCTCGAGCACGGTGCCGCTGATCAGGGTGGAGGCCAGGCGGATGTTCCAGTTGCGGCCCTGGTACATCAGCGTGGACTTGCCCACGGCGAAGTACGTGGTCATGACGCTGATGAGGTCGCCGCTTTGGGCGGTTTCGTAGTCCTCCACGGGGAGGAGGTATTCGATATCGTCGGCGGTGACGTAGCCGGTGGTGCGGTGATAGGGCAGGGGATAGCGTCCCAGGGCGTCCATTTCGCCCACGCAGATGGCGGAGCCGGGGTTGATGGTAAACAGCTCGCTGTTGTCCTCCAGGCTGCGGATGGTGACGGTGCGGTTAACGAAGGCCAGGTAGGGCCAGATGTCCAAGCCGGGGATATCGCCGGCGTAGGGGTCAATGCGATCCCACTTGAACAGGGAGGACACCTGGGCGTAGCCGTACACGTTGGTCTTGTAGCGCAGGTAGCACCATTCGCCGTGAATTTCGCTGACGGTGACTTCGTCGTAAATGGGCACGGTTTCGATGCGGCGGCTCATGGCGTTGGGCTGCTCGTAGATGCCGGCGTTTTTCACGGCGTGGGAAATATAGTTTTCCACAAAGGTTTCCGGCGTGCTGACAAAGGTGTAATCCACGGCTTCGGGGTCCACATCCTCGGCGGATTCGGCCACGGCCATGGGCTGATACTCTCGCACGTCCTCCAGGTATTCGGTCAGCACGTAGCCCTCGGTCACGCTGGTGCGCACCTTGCAAAACTCGTCGCCGTACTCCAGGATGTACACGTAGGAGCCTTTGGGGATGCTGTCGGTGGATCCGGAATCGCGCGTGGGCTGACGGCGCACCTTGAGGGCGACGCTGGCCACGGCGTAGTGGGTGACGTCCTCGTCCAGAAGCTTGGACTGGGCCAAAGCCAGCAAGGGCTGGAGACAGAATAACGCCGCCAGGAGCGCAAGCGCGATGCGGCGGAGCAGAGCGGTCGGCATAAAAAACACCCTTTCTTTGGTAGATGAACCATTATACCTTTGTTGAACAAGGGGCGTCAAGGGCTCGGCAAAAAACGCAAAGATCCGGCGCCAAAAGCCCCGGGCAGGAGCTTTTGGCGCCGGCGGAAATACGGGAAATTACAGCCCCAGGGCCGCGCGGAAGGCGTCGAAGAACTCCGGGCAGCTCCAGGTGCCGCAGGCGCTGACGGTGTCGGCGTCTGTCAACAGCTGAAGGGTCAGGCCGTTGCAAAGGCCGATGCGCACCGAGCCGCTGCCGCTCATGCCGTTGTTTTGGTAGTCGGCGTAGTCCAAAAGCGTCTGCATGAGGGCTTGGGCGGCGTTGGCATCGCTAACCGTGCCCATGCCGGTCCACTCGATCCACGCCACGTCCGAGGCGTCGCACAGGGTGTCGGCCAGGGTTTCGCTGCCGATGATGGCCGTGCCCGCGTAGCTGACGCGCTGGAACACGCGGGTGGAGCCGTTGACGTTGGCGGCCACGAGCGCGCCGCTCATGCCGGAAACGGCGTATACGGTTTCGCCGGTGCTCACGGTGTTGCTCACGATGCCGCCGGAGCCCAGCGCGGGTTCGACGTTAAACTCGTTGACCGTGCCCAGGGAGTCGCCCAGCAGAGACGAGGAAATCCCGTCGGGGCTGATGAGCATGCGATAGGTAGCGCCGTTGATGGTCAGCAGGGGGAAGCTGCTGCCGCTGCCGTCGGCAAACAGGGTGCCGCTGCCGCTTTGATTGCCCACGCCCATGGACACGGCGCCCGGCTGGATATCCGCCGACAGGCGCGGCTCAAGCGCGTTAAGGGCGTCATTCCCGGCGGAATGGCTGTCCAGGATGTTAGGCGTCGGCTGCGCCGTCACGCCGCTAAGCCACCCCTCGCCGCCCAAGGTCCACGCCGCTGCGACGCACAATACCAGCGCGGCGCACACCGCCACAACGGGCCTGAGCCGCAGCGTCCGCGGCGCGCGGCGCGCCTGGGCCGCCTGCTTTGCCCGGGCCAGGATGTTTGCATCCGCCTCCAGACCGCCCAACTGCCTTGCGGCGATTTTCGGCAAGTCCTCCAAGCGATTCATTGTTCAAGACCTCCCTCGTCTTTCAGGATCTGTTCCAGCTTTTTGCGCGCGCGGGACAGGCGGCTGGAAATGGTGCCTTCGGGCAACTCCAGCATCTCGGCGATTTCGCTGATGCCGTAGCCCTGGTAGTAGTACAGCAGGATGGCTTCGCGGAACGTGGCGGGCAGCAGGTGGATGGCCTGCATCATGGCCTCCTCGTCCTCGCGCCGCTCGGTGGCGTCCGGCGCGGGGATGGTCTCAAACGCGGGGCTGCCCAAAACCACCCGCCGTACCCAGGCCCCTCGCCATAGGTCGCGGCAGCGGTTGAGCGCCACCTTGAGAAGCCAGGCTTTTTCGCGGCCTTCCTGCAAGTCCGGCGCGTTGGTCATCAGCCGCACGAAAACATCCTGGCACACGTCCTCGGCCCGCTGGCGATCCCCGAGATAGAAATAGCTTACGCGCAATACGTCGGTGGCGTATTTCTCGTAAAGCTCTCCGTAGTCGATCATGCTCGAGCCTCCGTTTTCGCCCGAACGATCGTTCACGGCGGGCATACTGTGCTCGCTTATCTAACGATCGATCCCTTCCGTTTCATGCAGGCAAAATCAAAAAATTTTCGGTGTTTTTTGCGCCCGCACCGGCAGGATAGCACCTAGCCGCCGGCTTGTCAACGTCCGCCTTGACAGAATGCCCGGTTTTGGCGATAATGATAGCATGCTGAAATGGCGGAATGGCAGACGCCGGAGACTTAAAATCTCCCGTCCTATGGACGTGCGGGTTCGAGTCCCGCTTTCAGCACCATCTGATGACGTCACAATTATTGTGGTGCGACGTGAGAAAAGCCTCCGATTCCTAGGGGGTTTTTCTTTATATTCGGTAATTCCTGTTTTCGAATGCTGTATTAGGTAGCATCATCTGAATTATCTTTAATCTGTTATTTGCGGTCAACTCATTTTCTCATGCTTTCTTAAAGGTGAATGCTCTTTTCCAATTAAAAATAAAACTATTGAAAATGAATTTATGGTGTGATAAAATGGGTCTATAAAAAGTTTCGCAAAAGAAAGGACGCATAGACCCATGAATCCAACAGACAATCTTCTGACCGTTGCAGAAATTGCAACCATACTAAAAGTCACTCCGCAATATGTCCGTAGGCTTATTAGTGAAGAAAAGTTAGCGGCATCTCGAATTGGTAGCCAGTGGGTAGTAAAACCAGAGAATTTAACGAAGTATATTGAAGAATATGATGTTTTTATTGAACCAGACGATCACGAACGCAAAGGCAATGAACTTCCAAAGATTGTTGCTCTAAGCTTCTTTTCTGGAGCAATGGGGCTAGACATAGGCATGATGAATGGTGGAGTTCGTGCCATACTTGCTTGCGAGTTTAATAAATATTGCAGGATGACAATAGAAAAGAATAATCCCGATATAGCTTTAATTGGGGATATTAATAAATATGCCCCTGAAGACATTTTGAGGTTTGCAAAAATACCCAGGAATCGTAAAGTTGATATAATCTTTGGTGGACCACCTTGTCAAGCTTTCAGTACAGCAGGTGCTAGACGAGCGCTTGATGACGATAGGGGAAATGTTTTTCTAAGATATATTGATATAGTGGAGGCAATAAAACCGACCTATGTTGTAATTGAAAATGTACGAGGTTTATTATCTGCCCCATATCCTTACGCAGACATCAAAGAACCAATAAAGGGAGGTGCGCTATGCATTATCATGGATCGCCTTGAGAAAGCGGGATATACAGTTTCTTTTGAATTATATAATGCCGCAAACTTTGGCGCACCACAAATTCGAGAAAGAGTGGTTATAATTGGTAAACTTGGTTCTAAAAAGGTTGCATATTTATCTCCGACTAACTCTGAGAATGGAGAATTTGGATTGCCAAA
>DVME01000054.1 GCA_018715175.1 Candidatus Limiplasma stercoravium | reverse complement strand
CGGTGATCCTGGACGTGGTGTGCAGCCTGGGCGCCGGCGTTGCCAAACAAAAATCCGTGCTGAGCTGGGTAATGATGGCGGCTGCTTTTGTCGCTACGTTTGTGTTTGACATCAACGTCGTTTTCATCATCCTTGCGGCCGTTCTCGTCGGCATAGGCCGCCAGCTTTGGACGCGGCGAAAGGAGCGTGCGGCATGATTTACCTTCAGCTTCTGTTTTCGTTTATGCAGGTGGGGCTGTTCAGCATTGGCGGCGGCTACGCCGCCATACCGCTCATCCAATACCAAGCGGTTGATTTGCACGGCTGGCTGAGCATGAGCGAGTTTACGGATCTTATTACCATCGCCGAGATGACCCCCGGCCCCATTGCCGTCAATTCCGCCACGTTCGTGGGCACCCGCATTGCCGGCGTTTGGGGCGCGGTAGTGGCTACGATGGGCTGCGTGCTGCCTTCCATGCTCATCGTGTCCGTACTGGCGTACGTGTACTACCGTTTCCGGCAGGTCTCCGCCCTGCAAAACGTGCTGGCAAGCCTGCGGCCCGTGGTGGTGGCGCTCATTGCCAGCGCGGGATTGTCCATTTTGATGCTCGTGCTGTGGAACGGTCAGCCCATCTCGCTGAGCGGTGTGGACTACGCCAGCGGCGCGCTGTTTTTGGTGGCCTTTGTGCTTTTGCGGCGCTTCCGCCTCAATCCCATTCTGGTCATGGCGCTTTGCGGAGCGGCGCACCTGGTTATTCATTAAACGCCGTGCGAAAATTGACATATGCCTGGCGGCATGGTATGCTTTGGCAGAACGCATTCCCGTGCACGAAGCGCGGCGGCGGGCATACTGTGGGTATGCCGGCGCGCGTTTGAGCACTCCCAACGAAAAGAGGTTATGATTGATGCGCAAGTACCGGGTTGGAATTATCGGGGCGACGGGCATGGTGGGGCAGCGATTTTTGCTGCTGCTGAAGGATCATCCATGGTTTGAGGTTGTGTGCTTGGCCGCCAGCCCGCGAAGCGCCGCAAAGCCCTACTGCGAAGCGGTTGGAGAGCGCTGGGCTTTCGCGCCCACGCCCATTCCCGATTCCTTTGCGCAGCTCAAGGTTGTGGACGCCTCCGATGTGGACGCGGTGGCCTCTCAGGTGGACTTTGTGTTCTGCGCCGTGGACATGAAAAAGGAGGACACCCGCGCCCTGGAGGAACGCTACGCCAAAGCGGAGGTTCCGGTGGTCAGCAACAACAGCGCCAACCGTCTGCTCCCGGACGTTCCCATGCTGATTCCAGAAATCAACGGCGAACACGCGCAAATCATTCCCGCGCAGCGCAAGCGCCTGGGTACGCGCACGGGCTTTATCGCCGTCAAGCCCAATTGCTCCATTCAAAGCTATGTGCCCGCGCTGTGGCCGCTCATGGACTTTCAGCCGCAAAAGGTCATGGTTTGCACCTATCAGGCCATCAGCGGCGCCGGCAAAACTTTTGCCACCTGGCCGGAAATGACGGACAACGTCATCCCCTACATCGCCGGCGAGGATGAAAAAAGCGAGCGCGAACCCCTCAAGATTTTTGGCCATCTCGACGGCGGCGCCATCGTGGAGGCACAGACGCCGCTCATCAGCGCCCAATGCCTGCGCGTAGCGGCATCCGACGGCCACATGGCGGCGGTGAGCGTGTCCTTTGCCCGAAAGCCCGCCCTGGACGAAATTCTGCAACGCTGGCAAGACGCCCGACCTGCCACCGACGGCCTGGGCCTGCCGTCCGCGCCCAAGCGTTTCCTCACCTACTTCACCGATCCTTCGCGGCCCCAAACCCGGCTGGATCGCGGCTTGGAAAACGGCATGGGCATCTCCATCGGCCGGCTGCGCGAGGATGCGGTGCTGGATTACAAGTTTGTCTGCCTCAGCCACAACACCCTGCGCGGCGCGGCCGGCGGAGGCGTGCTCAGCGCGGAATACCTGTGCAAGCTCGGCTATATTCCCCAAAAGTAGTTCTCGGAGGCGAAACGTATGCATATGCCACTCTTCCGCGGTAGCGCTGTGGCGCTGGTCACGCCTTTTTCGCAAGGCCAGGTGGATATCAAGGCCCTGCGCCGGCTGGTGCAGGCCCAAGTGGAGGGCGGCACGGCGGCCATCATCGCCTGCGGCACCACGGGCGAGCCGTCCACCATGACGCCCGACGAACGGGAAATGGTCGTTGAGGAAACGCTTCGCGCGGCGCAAGGGCGCGTGCCGGTGATCTGCGGCACAGGCAGCAACGACACCCATAGCGTCATCCAAACCGCCAACCGTTACCGCGGCCTGGGCTGCGCCGCTCAGCTCGTGGTTACGCCCTATTACAACAAAACCACGCAGGAAGGGCTCTACGCCCACTTCATGGCCATCGCCGAACAAACGGAACTGCCCATCATCATCTACAACGTGCCCGGGCGCACCGCCATGGATATCTCTCCCCAGGTGCTCAGCCGCTTGGCAGCCACCGGGCGCTTTGCCGGGCTCAAGGAAAGCGCGTATGACGTGCCCGGCATCATGGAAAAGCTCAGCGCCATCGACGGCCGCTTCCCCCTTTACAGCGGCAATGACGACATGGTCTATCCCCTGCTGGCGCTGGGCGCGCAAGGCGTGATTTCCGTGGTGGCCAACGTCCTGCCCAAGGCCATGAGCGCCATGACCGAGCGCTACTTTGCGGGCGACACCGCCGGGGCGCTGGAAGATCAGCTGCGGCTTCTGCCGCTGGTGCGCGCGCTGTTTTGCGAGGTTAACCCCATCCCGGTCAAGTACGCCATGGGACTGTTGGGCCTGTGCTCCGACGAGCTGCGCCTGCCGCTGGTGCGCGCGAGCGAAGCCGCCCAGGGCCGCGTGCGCGGCGCGCTGGAGGCGCTGGGGGCGCTGTGAGATTTTTACCAAAGGAGACATGGCCATGAAGCTCATCATTGGCGGCGCATTGGGCCGCATGGGTCAGGAGTTGGAAAAAGCTGCGCGCGAGGAAGGCTGGGAAGTGGTTTGCGGCGTGGATGTCGCCTACTCGGGCCAGGCGGCGCAGCACGACATGGTGACTGGCTTTGAGCAGGTGAAGGCCGACGCGGACGTGCTGGTGGATTTTTCACGCCCGGACGCGCTGCCCGAGTTGCTTGCGCTCTTGCGCGCGCGCAAGTTGCCCGCGGTGCTGTGCGCCACCGGCTATACGGACGAGGAACTGCGGGAAATCCAGGCCGTGTCCACGCAGGTGCCCATCCTGCGCAGCGCCAACATGAGCCTGGGCGTGAGCGTTATGCAGGAGCTGGTGGCCATGGCCGCCCGCACGCTGGAGGGCTTCGATATCGAAATCGTGGAAAAGCATCACAATCAAAAAGCCGACAGTCCCAGCGGTACGGCGCTCATGCTCTATGAGGCGGCGCGGGGATCCATCGGCCCGGAAGCTCAGCCCGTGTTCGGGCGGTACGGCCGCACCCAAAAGCGCGTGCCGGGAGAAATCGGCATTCATGCGGTTCGCGGCGGAAGCGTGACCGGCGAGCACGAAGTGGGATTTTACGGCCCTGGCGAGCAAGTGCTGATTACCCATCGGGCCGAAAGCCGCGCTCTCTTTGCCCGCGGCGCTCTGCGCGCGGCCCGTTATGTAGCGGACAAGCCGCCGGCGCTCTACTCCATGCGCGACGTGGTGCGAGAAATGCTAGGGCTTTGAATCTTCGTCATCCTTGTTCCAATTCATCAGGTGGGTCTGGATGGTGGCCATGATTTCCTGCATGGCGAGGCGTTGGTTGTCGCGCATGTTCAGATCTTTGGGAACCAGGGGCTCGCCTTCCAAACTGGCCGCCAGCAAATAATCCACGCTGATTTCCAGCGTATTGGCCAGCGCCACCAGCGTTTCCAGACTGGCTTTGCGCGTGCCGCGCTCGACATGGCCGATGAAGGACGTGCTTACGCCGATTTTTTCCGCAAGCATTTCCTGGGTCCAGCCGCGGATTTTTCTTTGCTTTCGCACCCTGCGGCCTAGATCCACATAGTCCATGCCGGTTCGCCCCTTCCATGGCATCGTTGCCATAAGCATCATGATAGCAACGAAACGACCATAAAAGAAGTTCCTATTGGTTTTATTTGCTTCTTTTGGTTCTTATTTTCAAGACCTTCGTCCGCGCTTTTGATACGGCGTTAATGGTGAGCGCGCGCTAGCACAGGCGCCAAATATTGACCGGTATAGCTATCCTGGCAGGCCGCCACCTGTTCAGGCGTGCCTTGACACACAATGGTTCCGCCGCCGTCGCCGCCCTCGGGCCCGAGGTCAATCAGGTAATCCGCGGTTTTGACGACGTCCAGGTTATGCTCGATGACCAGCACGCTGTTGCCCGCGTCCACCAGGCGTTGCAGCACGTCGATGAGCTTTTGCACATCGGCCATGTGCAGCCCTGTGGTGGGTTCGTCCAGCAGGTAAAGCGTGCGCCCGGTCGCGCGGCGGCTGAGCTCCGTGGCCAGCTTGATGCGCTGCGCCTCGCCGCCGGACAGCCGGGTACTGGGCTGACCGAGCTTGACATAGTCCAAGCCGACGTCGTAAAGGGTTTGCAGCTTTTTGACGATGGGCTCGTGGTTTTCAAAAAAGCCCAGCGCTTCCTCCACGGTCATTTCCAAAACCTCATGGATGTTGCGGCCCTTGTAGCGCACGTCAAGGGTTTCGCGGTTATACCGCGCGCCCTTGCACACGTCGCAGGGCACGTAGATATCCGGCAGGAAATGCATCTCAATCTTGAGCAAGCCATCGCCCGAGCAGGCTTCGCAGCGGCCTCCCCGCACGTTGAAGGAAAAGCGGTTTTCCTTGTAGCCGCGCGCCTTGGCATCAGGCGTCATGGCAAAAATGCGGCGAATCAGGTCAAACACGCCGGTATAGGTCGCCGGGTTGGAACGCGGGGTTCGCCCGATGGGGCTTTGGTCAATGGCGATGATTTTGTCCAGCTGTTCCACGCCTTCCATGCCGTCAAAGTGTCCGTCGCGCGTTTTGGCGCGGTTGAGGACGCGGGCCAGATGGCGGTAAACGATGGCGTTGACGAGGCTGGACTTGCCCGATCCGCTCACGCCCGTCACGCAGCAAAACACGCCCAGGGGCAGTCGGACGTCGATGTTTTTGAGGTTGTTTTCCCGCGCGCCGCGCACGGTCAGCCACCCTGCGGGGAGGCGGCGTTTGGCAGGCACGGGGATGAAGCGCTTGCCGCTGAGATACTGCCCGGTTAGGGAAGCCGGGCTTCTGAGGATGTCGTCAATGGTGCCCTGCGCGACGATCTCGCCGCCGTGGACGCCGGCGCCAGGGCCGACATCCACGATGTAGTCGGCGGCGTACATGGTGTCCTCGTCGTGTTCGACCACGATCAGGGTATTGCCCAAATCGCGCAGGCGTTTAAGCGTAGCCAGCAGCTTGCCGTTGTCGCGCTGGTGCAGGCCAATGGAAGGCTCGTCCAAAATGTAAAGCACGCCCATCAAGCTGGATCCGATCTGCGTGGCCAGGCGAATGCGCTGCGCTTCGCCGCCGGACAGCGTAGCCGCCGCGCGCGAAAGGGTGAGATAGCTCAGGCCCACGCTGTCCAAAAAGCCCAGGCGCGCGTCGAGCTCGCGCAAAATCTGCGCGGCGATGCGGCGTTCCCGATCATTCAGCGAAAGTCCCTGCAAAAACGCCCGGGCTTTGTGAACGCTTAGGTCGCACAGCTGGCTAATGTTCATTCCACCCACCGTGACCGCCAGCACCTCGGGCTTGAGGCGGCGGCCATGGCAGGCGTCGCAGGCGTCCACCACCATGTATTCCTCATAGGCGGCTTTCATGGCCTCGCTGGTGGTCTCGCGGTAACGGCGGTTCAGAGAATGAATGACGCCCTCGAAGGTGGTTTCGTAGCGGCCGCTGCCGTGGGCGCCTTCGTATTCGATGACGATCTTGTCCTTCGTGCCGTACATGAGGATGTCCATGATGTTTTGGGGCAAATCGCGCACCGGCGTATCCAGGCTGAAGCCGTACTTTTCCGACAGAGCCAGAAAATACGTGCGGGCCATGGAGTTATGGTCGGCCACATTCCAGGCCATGGCCTTGAGCGCGCCTTGGTTGAGGCTGAGGCTTGGGTCAGGAATGAGGGTTTGGGGCGTCATGCGCATGATGGAGCCCAGGCCCGAGCAGGACGGGCAAGCCCCATAGGGACTGTTGAAGCTGAACATGCGCGGACTGAGTTCCTCCATGGAAACGCCGCAATCCGGGCAGGCGTAGTTTTGCGAAAACAGCAGCTCGCCTTGGTCGAACAGATCCACCAGCACCAGTCCGCCGCTTTCCGCGGCGGCGGTTTCCATGCTGTCGGCCAGGCGCTGGCGAAAATCGTCCGATTGGCGCACGATCAGGCGATCCACCACGATTTCGATGGTGTGCTTGCGCTTTTTGTCCAAATCGGGCGCGTCGTCCAGGTCGTACAATTCGCCGTCGATGCGCACGCGCACAAAGCCGCGCTTGCGGGCCTGATCCAGCAATTTGGCGTGCTCGCCCTTGCGCCCGCGCACCACGGGCGCCAAAAGTTGCAGCCGTTGACCGTCCGGATAGGTCATCACCTGATCGGCCATTTGGTCGATGGTCTGCTGCTTGATTTCCCGGCCGCACTTGGGGCAATGGGGCACGCCCACGCGCGCGTAAAGCAGACGCAGGTAGTCGTAAATCTCCGTGACGGTGCCCACGGTGGAACGCGGGTTGCGCGCGGTGGTTTTTTGGTCTATGGAAATGGCGGGCGAAAGCCCTTCGATGGAATCCACGTCCGGCTTTTCCATCTGGCCCAAAAACATGCGCGCGTAGGAGCTGAGGCTTTCAACGTAGCGGCGCTGGCCTTCGGCGTAAATGGTGTCGAAGGCCAGGCTGGTCTTGCCCGAGCCGCTCAAGCCCGTGAAGACCACCAGCTTGTTGCGGGGGATCTCCAGGTCGATGTTTTTGAGGTTATGCTCGCGGGCTCCGCGAACGATGAGCTGTTCCTGCACGGACAACGGCCGTCCTTTCGGCTTTATTTCACTTCGACAAGCTCGTAGGCCATGGTGCCGACGCCCAGCTTTTGGGCATGTTCCACGCCGGAGCGCCAGTTGGTTTCGGGGTGCGTGTCGTTGAAGATATCGCCCGTATGGTTGCCAAGCGACGTCAGGTATGTCCCGGGCAGGGGTTCCATGCGGTTGCAAGCGTCGGCGCAGGCAGTATCCAAGGCCACGGGATCGAAGCTGGCAAACATGCCCACGTCGGCGATGATGGGCGCATCGTTTTCGGCGTGGCAGTCGCAGTTGGGCGATACGTCCATGACCAGGGAAATGTGGAAATGCGGCTTGTCCTTAATGACGGCCCAGGCGTATTCGCTGATTTTGCAGTTAAGCACGTCGTTGCTGCTGTCCGGCCCTTGAATGGCGCCCTGATCGCGGCAGGCGCCCACGCAGCGGCCGCAGCCCACGCAGCGGTCGTGGTCGATAAAAGCATGACGCTTCCGGCCTTCGCCCTGGAAGCTGATGGCGCCATGCGCGCATTGGCGCGCGCACAGGCCGCAGCCGATGCAGCGCGAAGGGGTAACCATGGGCTTGCCGTCGCAATGCATGGCGCGTTTGCCGGCCGTGGAGCCCAGACCCATGCCCAGGTTTTTCAGCGCGCCGCCGATGCCCGTGCATTCGTGCGCCTTGAAGTGCGTCAGGCTGATGACGGCGTCCGCGTCCACGGCCGCACGGCCAATGAGCGCTTCGTGAAGGTATTCGCCTTCAATGGGCACGGCCACATGGTCGTTGCCCAACAACCCGTCGGCAATGAGAATGGGGCATCCCACCTGCAAGGGCCCAAACCCATTTTCCCACGCCGCCTGCAAATGATCCAGCGCGTTGCGCCGCATGCCGGTGTAAAGCGTGTTGCAATCCGTCAAAAACGGTTTGGCGCCCATTTCCTTGAGAGCGTCCACCACCACGCGCGCGTAGTTGGGGCGCAGGAACGCCAGGTTTCCCGGCTCGCCAAAATGCATCTTGACCGCGGTGAACTTCCCTTCCAAGGGCATTTCCATCATACCGGCGCGCTCCATGAGGCGGCGCAGTTTTTGCAGCAAGTTCATTTCCGCGCGTGCTCGAAAACTGGTATAGTACACCTTTGCCTTTTCCATTCTGACGACCTCCCGCTCCCAAAAAATGCGAAAACACGTTCGCTTTCGTATTTTACCATACCTCTGGACACGTGGCAAGAGGGCCGGCCGTTGGCACGCAAAAAAAGCGGCCGGCCGCCGTCCCGGTTTGACCGGCGGGAAAAGCTGTGGTATAATGGAAAATCGAAAACGGAAGGGACGGCGTTTGGCGCCCAAGCGGGGTTCCTCGCCCACCAAGTTCTTGTATAGAAAGGCTGATACGATGTCCGGACACAGCAAATGGGCAAACATCAAAGTAAAAAAAGGCAAGACGGATGCCATTCGCGGCAAGATTTTTACCAAGATCGGCCGTGAAATCGCCATTGCCGTGCGCGAAGGCGGCAGCAATCCCGACAGCAACTCCAAGCTGCGCGACGTCATCGCCAAGGCCAAAAGCAACAATATGCCCAACGACAACATCCAACGCTCCATCAAAAAGGCGGCTGGAGAACTGGACAGCGTTTCCTACGAGGAAATCACCTACGAAGGCTACGCCCCGGGCGGCGTGGCGGTCATTGTGGAAACCATCACCGACAGCCGCAACCGCACCGCCAGCGACGTGCGGCATTGCTTCGCCAAAAACGGCGGCTCGTTGGGCGTCACGGGCAGCGTGAGCTTTATGTTTGACAAAAAAGGCGTCCTAGCCATCGAGCGCACCGCCAACACCGACGAGGACGAAATGCTCATGACCGTGCTGGACGCCGGCGCCGAAGACATGGAAACCCTGGACGACGCCTTTGAGGTCACCACCGACCCCAACGACTTCTCCGCCGTGCGCGAGCGCCTGGAAGCCCAGGGCATGACGTTTTTGAGCGCCGAGGTGCAGATGATTCCACAAAACACCGTGCAGTTGGCGGACGAGGACACTTTGCAAAAGGTGCAAAAGCTCCTGGAGATGCTCGAGGACAACGACGACGTGCAAAACGTATGGCACAACGCCGAGCTGCCCGAGGAACCCGAAGAAGAATAAAAGCAGGCCCGGCGGGAAAGCGCTTCCCCGCCGGGCCTTTTGGCCCCTGCGTCAAGGCACGCGGGGCTCTTTTTCGTCCTGGCCGTAGATTTCCCATTGCCGCAGCGCCGGAAACGCGGAGGGCATGTCGCACTTGATCAGGCGCTCCAGACGCGCCCAGGAAACGCGGTGTCCGCCCAGCTCCACACGCTGCGCGCCGTCCATGCCCTTGAGCGGAAACGTAAGCGTGAAACCGTCGCTGAGCACCACCGTGCCCTGCACCCAGTAGGCGTCGTGCGGAAAATCCGCGCGCAGGTACAGCGCCATGGCGTCCACCCACACTTGCCGGCCAAAATCCACCGTCAAACAGGCGTCCGTGCGCGTGCCGATGCCCCAGCTTTGATACGGCCACTCCCCGTGGCCGCGCGCGCTCAGCAGGCCGTCGATAACGTTGCGGGCGCAAAAAACGCTTTCGTTGCGCGTTTCCACATTGGCCGTGGCATGCGGATAAGCGTCCGTCTCGCCGCGCTGATCCGCAGGATTGAGGGCGAGATTGCGGTACTCGTTGGAAAGATCCGGCCGCACGGAAATCAGGTGCCGGTTTCCGGCAAAGGCGTTGGGCGCATAAGCGGCCGGATTATCGTTTTCCAGGGGCAGCCGGTAACGCAGGCGCTTTTGCGGCAGATAGACCCGCGCCGCCGCGACGCAGGCGTCCACGCACACCACGGCGCGTTCGCTGTCGGCGCGGATGTCCAGCACGTCTCCGGGCTGATAGGCCCCGTCGTAAACCAATTGGGCCTCGCCCGGCGCTTCCGCCCGCGCCAGGACGGTCTGACCCCGCAAAAGCGCGATGCTTGCCATGCTTTTTCCTCCTTACGCCTGCCACAGCTGGGCATCCGCGCCCCGAAGCCTGAGCAGGGCTTCCACGAAAAAGTAATCCCCATAAAGAATGTTCACATGCCGGCCTGCGCCGTCGTCGTGATAGGCGGCGGTGCATTTTTGCAAGATGCCGGGGCTTTGATTCGTCCAGTCGGCGCACAGGGCGTCCAGCGCGCGCAGCATGCGCAGGGCCGCTTCGCGGTACGCGTCCCCTCTTCCGTCGCCAACCAAGCGCGCCAGTTTAAGCATCCCGCTGGCGGCGCACGCCGAAGCGATGTTGTCAATGCGCTGCGGTTCTTGAGGCTGGCAAAAGTCGCAATCCACCAGCCCGTCCGCGCGAATGTGGGCCTTAAAATAGTCGGCGATGCGGCAGGCAGTATCCAGATAGCGCTCGTCGCCGGTTCCCTCATAGCTCAGGGCAAAGCCGTACAGCCCCCATGCCTGTCCACGCGTCCAGCTGGACCCCGCGCAATAGCCCTGCCCGCCCGGTTTTTCCAACGCCTTACCGGTGCGCGGATCGAAGATGACGATGTGATGGCAGCTTCCATCCTCGCGCACGAATTCGCGCAGGGCGGTATCGGCATGCAGGCGCGCAATCGCCTCAAAGCGCGGATCGCCCGTCTGCGCGCTCGCCCAATAAAGGAGGCTGAGGTTCATCATGCAGTCGATGATGGCCCAGCCGGGCCGGTCGCCGTTCCAGGCGCGGATGAAGCCCGCGGGATTGAACCGCCCCGCCAGCAGGTTGGCGGCGTGCAGGGTATGCCGCCGGGCCTCTTCGTCGCCGGTCAAGCGGTGGTGCGCGCCGCAGGAAAGCAAGTACATGAAGCCCACGTCGTGATTGAGCCATTCAAAACGTAAAAGCTCCGCCACCAGCAGCCGTTCCACACGCAGCGCTTCCTCCCGAAAGGCTTCCTCGCCGCTGAAGCGATACAACTGCCACATCAGTCCCGGCCAAAAGCCGCCCGTCCACCAGGAGTTGCCGTCGAAGGGAGCGCCCACCCAGCGGCCGCCTTCGCTTTTGTAGGGAATCACATCCTGCTTACGCGCCAGGACGACGGAACGCCGAAACTTGTCCACCGCCTTTTGCAGCGTTTCCTCAATCCAATTGTCCATCGCTTTCAACCTCCTGCGGCATATTGTTCCAGCATTCCTCTCCCCCGGTGGCTGTGCCCATCACCGCGCACGCCAAAGTGGTGACGCCGGGAGCGATTTGCGCCCGAAGCGTCGGCAGGTAGGTGCGCGGCGCCATGAGGTTGGTGTTAGGCTCCGGTGTGACCATCTCGCCCGTCTCATAGCCGCGCAGCGCCCGAATGCCGCTCACGCCCCACGGGGCCACCGCCACGGCGCTTTGGGCGGTCACGGCCGTTTTCGCAGCGCCTTGGCCGTCCCGCGCCAGGGCATAGCCGCCCTCGGCGGCGTACAGCGGGCGGTCGCTGTGGATGCGGTGGATGCGCACATGCCATTCGCCATGAGGGATAATGGTGGTTTCCACCTTGACGCCCGCAAAGGGCCGCCAGACGGATCGCACACGATCCTTTTGCAGGCTGTACGCCTCGCAGCCATAGCGCGGATGGAAGGTATCGCCGTCCTCGCTCAGCGCCAGCATGCTGTCAAACGCGCCGTCCTTGAGCAGCTTTTGCGCCTTGGGCACGCTGAAGCCAAAGACGGTGGAGTACACGAATTTCTCGTACTTGGCCTCGTCATGAGCATGCTCGTGGGCATGGTTGCCCGCCTGAAACGCCATAACGTGACGGCCGTCGCCGCTGCGAACCACCAGCATGCGCGCATGCGGCTGCAAGCTGCACAGCGGCACGTCCGGCTGGCGTTCCTTCGCCTGCCAGAAGGGATGATCCTCGGGCATGGTCAGGCACAGGAAGGCTTTCATGGCCCAATAGGGCGATCCGGGCGCGTTGTAGCCTTCGGCCATGAGAAGATTGGGATAGCCGTAGCCGATGGTGAGCACGCCGTCGCGGGTAAAAATGGGCTTTTGGAACCACCTGCGCATGTTGCCCAGCAGTAGGCCCTTGCACGCCCCATAATCCACCCTTTCGTCCCCGGCCCAGGCCAGCGCCGCGTAGAACGCGCCCTGCGCGAACCGGTAGGTCAGGCTTCGGCCATAGGGCAGCGCCTCGCCGGTGCGGTCAAACCAGCAGTCGAAATCCTGCGCCATGCGCACGGCACGATCCACAAAGGCGCGGCTGCGCTGAGGTTCGCGCTGGCGCATCACATGCGCGTACACCAAGCCATAGTAGTGAAACGCCCACATGGTGTAATACTCGCGCTGATTGACATAATCAAAATACCACCCGTCGCCCTCGTAATGCTCTTCGATCATGGCCAGATCCTGCGCCATGCGCTCCTGGGGCCAGGGGCGTCCCACCGTCATAAAGCCCAGATTGACCAGCACGCGAAAGAATGTCCAATTGTTCTTGGGCATGTCGCAGCGATTGATTTGATCCAGCCAGCGGTAGAGGTCTTCCTGCGCCTGGGGCGGCAGCTCATGGTAGAAGCGATCCGGCGCAAGGCAAAGCCCTAGGCCGAACACGGCCATTTCCACCAGGCGCTGGTCGTAGTCGCCCACCGTTCCCCAGTATTCGGGATGCGCGGGATCCACCCCGTGAAGGATGCCTTCGCGCCAGCTTGCCCAAAACGGTTCGACGCTTGGACAGCGGGCGCACAGCATGGGCACGATGGCCCACAGCGGACGGGCAAAGGCTTCCATTTCGGCGATGTCCGGGGGATAGACCGCGCCGGTGTCGCCCAGGCGAAGCCTGGCCTTGCCGGGGCTGGCCAGCGGCATCAGGGGCTCAAGCAATTCCACGGCGGCGCGCACCACATCCTCGCGCGTCTGAAGGGGATTGAGGCTTACGGAGTTGCCCATTCGGATCCGCTCCTTTGAAATCGAAATTCCGCCCTATGACGCTTCGCGGCGGCAGAGGTGAGCGTAAGGCGCCATACGCTGCCCGGGAAGCAGCGGCTCATGCGCTCGTCCGTGACGGGTATTTCCTCCGCTTCAGGGGTCAAAGCCGCGTCGAAGGCCAGCGTCAGCCCGCCCAGCCCGATTTGCCCGCGTTCCAGGCGCGGCCGGCCGCGAAGCATGAAGGTCCAGCTCACGCTCAGCGCTTCCCGAAGCGTCGCTTCGTCCTCCAAAACCAGGCCCGTCCCCTCCAGCCGCAGCCGGCGCGACAGCCGCAGCAATCCCGCCTGCGCGGGATAGGCGCCGGCGATGTCCATGTTCGCCTCGCCGGTTGCGGCCCGCACGTCCCTGGCGGCATATTCGCGCCCGGCGGCCTGCTCCACGCCGTGAATCAGCGGCACGTTGTGGTTGCGTGAGCGAGTGTTCATCAGCGTATAGCGCTGCGGCCCAAAGGTCTTGGCGGTGTAGGTCATGTTACCCAAGTCCAGCACCACGGGCTCGCCGTCCAAATAGAGGACGAAGCTGCCCACGTCGTTGTGGTTGTGGCTTTCGCCGTTGTGTCCGCCCTTGATGGCGGCGTACAGCCCGTTGTTCTCAAAGGCAAACACTTGCAGCCGCTCCAGCCGCGCCCCCTTTGCGGCGGGCTCGAAAGCCGGCGCCGGCGGCGGAAAGAACAGGGCGTTGAGCACGCGGTTCATCTGCGGGGTATCCGTTGGGCACAGGCAGGGCCTCGACGCGAAGATCCACGCGCCCAGCGCCGAAAGCGCCTCGTTGCCGGTGCGCTGCCCGTAGCGGTAGACGCGCTCGCCGTCCAAGACCGGCTTGGCGTCGCAATCGGCAAAGTTGAGGAACCAGTCGCCGGCGATGTGCGCCTTGAGCGGAAACTCGCCCAGGGCGCGCACCAGCGCGTCGCCGTAAAAATCCAGCGTCCCGCCGCAAGCCGTGTACAGGCTTTCGAGGCAGTCCAAAAGCGAACCGCCGGCCATGTTCCAATATCCACAGCCCTCATCCAGTCCGCCGTCGCAAGGCAGCGTCTCCAGGTAACGATCCAGCATGCGCATGGCGCGTTCCACTCCTTCCCGAACCACGTTTTCATCGCAGGGCAGGAGCAGCAGGCAGTCCATGACATTGGATAAAATCCACGGCGTCCAATTGTTCAAGTCGCGCCGCACCACGCCCATCCACCAAAAATCGTCGCGGCTGAGAAAGGGATCCAACACCCGTTTCCAGATTTCTCGGTACACGCGCCGGCGGATGAGCGGCGTTACAGCGTCCAGGCGGTCGCCCAGCAGGTTGCAGACATGCGCCAGGGTTGCAGCCGTCTGCGCGCTGAAAAGATCGACATAGGGGTGCTCCACATCCGGTAGGGGTTTTTCGCAAGCGGGACGCTGATAGGGGTGCGGGTTCAGGTTGTGCGCGCTGATGACCCACGCGCTTTCCTCGCAAATCAGCCACAGGCCGTCCGTGACCGCATCCAGGTACGTCCCGTCCCAGCGCGCGCATTCCGCCAGGGCCGCGCCCATCAGCCTGCGCCGCCGCTCAAAATA
>DVME01000053.1 GCA_018715175.1 Candidatus Limiplasma stercoravium | reverse complement strand
CTCCGCCGGGCGGCGGACGACGTAAGGAATCCTTGCTGCGCAAGGCTTCCGAACCCACCGCGCATGTCGCTGGGTTCGGAAGGCAGCTCGGAGGGCTGCGGCCCTCCGAACCACCCAGAAGGTTTTTTGGGTCATGCGCCCGGCGGATACAGCTGGTTGCCGCAAACTGCACAAAAGCGTTTGCCAGGTTCAATGCGGTTGCCGCATACCGGGCATATCACAGGAAAAGCCGAAGGCTGTGCATGGGCTTGCGAAACCGTTTGCTGCGCATAGGGCTGCCGGTAATAAGCCTGCGGCTGATAGGCTTGTTGGGCCCAATATGCCTGTTGGGGAGCGGCTGGCTGCGGAGGGGCGCCGCGCCTCAAAAGCTCTTGAAACCTGGGGGAAAGGCTGCATAGCTTGCCGTACAGGTCGTAAGAAAGCGGCGTTTTGCTCGCGGATTCCAGATAGACCGGCATGGTTTTCACCAACACCCAACTGTCAATCAACGCATCCTTGACCGCCCAGGCCGCCAGGAGCGCCAGCACAAAGGCTGCAAAGCTCCAAGATCCCGATAGCTCCATCAGGCGCAGCGGCAGCCTAAGCAGCAGGAAAAACGCCAGACAGCACGCCGCCGTGAGGCCAACGGCAGCGGCGGCGGACTTGACGGCGTTTTTCAAAAGGCGCTTGGCGTTTTGCCAGTAGATAGCCACGCCGTCGGCCGCGCTTTTGTAGGCGCTTTGGTAGCCCATGAGAAAGGTAAGCCCAAGACAGCAATTCTTTACATAGCCGATGTAAGCGTTCAAAAACAGCTCCAGCGCTCTGGCGAGGGATTCGTTGCGCGGTGCGAAATCCAGGAGGTTGGCGGTCTTGCGCAACGCGCGCTGGAGCTGCCAAATGGCGCCAAACGCCAATCGCTCAATGGACACGTATGCATTGGAAGCGCCAAAGCGCTGCATTACCAGGTTTTTTCCGGCCTCGACCGGGTCGCCGGGCAGCGTGCCCGTCTGATACGCCACGGCGATTACGCCCACGTATCCCGCCTGGAGCCTGCGCCCCAGGTAACGCACGAGCGCGTAGCGCGCCGCGCCCGTCAGGACAAGCCAGACAAACAACATCCATCCGCCGCTTCCGACGCCCAGCAGCGCGCCGAATCCCAAAACCAGCACCACAAATAAAAACGCGGAAATCAGCACCGCCGCCATCCCCAGGGCCAGATTGAGCCAGCAAAAGGCCAGCGTTCCAGAAAAAATTTCCTTTGCCGACATTCAAACGCCTCCTTTGCTGGGCCCTCGAAACGCGCATGGGCCGCCATGCGAACAGCCGCACAGCCCCGGCGGGCTTGGGGCGGCGTTTCCTTGCGCAAGGAACGGCCAATGGGAGAAAGCTTGACGCGCCCCGCCATTTCTACGGCCCAGTATAGCATGACAACGCTAGGATTGTCCATAGGCCGTCCGGCGCGAAACTAGGACGCAATTTTGAGCAATCAATTCCGCAATTGAAAACATTGAAGGCTGATAAAACGGATGATATAATAAACGTGGCAAACGAAAAGAACCACAATTCACAGCAGGAGAGGATGGCTGTGCGCAAACTGGAACCGGGGGTTTTGGCCTCGTCGCGGCAATATGCCTACGCCGCCAGCCGCTTGGCGCAGGATGGGCTGCTGTATCCCATCTGTGTGGGCAACTACGCCTATGCGCCCGGTTACGACCTGAGGCGCAACTCCTTTGACAGCTACCTCATCAACGTCGTCACCGACGGGGAAATGCATGTGGAATGCGATGCCGGAACCTTTTGCGCGCGCAAGGACGACGCGGTCATTCTGGACTGCCACAAGCCCCACCGCTACGGCTCGCCGGTGGGCTGGAAGGCCCTATGGGTGCATTTTGACGGCCTTTCCGCCGGCGCCTACTATCGCTTGATTCTTCGCCAGGCGGCTCCCTGCCAACCTTCGCCGCCGGCTGTGCGCCAAGCGCTGGAGGCCCTCTACGGCATGTTCAGCCGCGGGAAAACGCTGAGCGAACCTCAAATGGCCCTGCATCTCACCGCCGCGCTGACCGCGCTGACGCAGCCGGTTGCCGCGCCCAAAGGGTACGACCTTTCCGTCACCCTTTCACGCATCAGCCATTCCCTGGGGCATGAGCCCTCCGTGCGCCAACTGGCGGCGGAAGCTGCCTTGAGCGAATACCACTTCATTCGCGTGTTTCGCCAAATGATGGGCCTTACGCCCCGGCAGTACATCATCGCCGCCCGCATGAACCACGCGCGCTACCTGCTGGCGACCACCGGCATGAGCGTTCTTGAGATCGCCCAGGCCGTAGGCTATGCGTCGGAAAGCATGTTCTGCGCCGTTTTCAAACGCACCCAAGGCATGACGCCCTCCGGCTGCCGCCGGGAGCAACCCGCTGAAACAAGGAGGCAAACGCAATGACGCACACCCCGCACGGCGCCGAAGTCTGGAGCGAAACGGTGCTCATTCCCACCTACGAAGCATGCCGTACGACAACGACCAATCGGGTTCTCTTGGAGAGCCTGGCGCATTGCGCCAAAAGCTGCTTTCATACAGGGCGCGGTTTATCACAGGCGGCTGCTCGACAAAAAACAAGGAGGTACTTATGCGAACATTTGACCTTGCGGGCGCTTGGCGCTGCGACCTTCCCGGCCAATCCGCTTCCCTGCAAATTCCGGGCACGCTGGACGAAAGCGGCATCGGCTTTGCGGATAAAAACGCCAACGCCTGGCACCCGGAAATCGACCTGGGCGGCGAGCAGGGGTGCATTGCCACGCGCTTGACGCGCTGCTTTACCTATGAGGGCCCCGCCGTTCTGACCCGCCGCTTCCGCTTTCGGCCGACACCCGGCAAGCGCGTCTTTTTTGAGGTAGAGCGCGCCCGGTGCCTGACGGTGCGCATCAACGGCGTCGAAGCGCCGCCTTTTCTGCCGCCCAGCCTGAGCGCGCCGCAGGTGTTTGAAGTGACGAATCTCATGACGGGCGACGATGAGCTGGCCGTCGTTTCCGACAACAGCTATCCGGGCCTGCCGCGCGAAGCGATTGTGTATTCGTCGGCCGCGACCGACGAAACGCAGACCAATTGGAACGGCTTGTTGGGATTCGTGCGATTGCGCGAGGAGGAATCAACCTTTATTCACGCGGTGCGCGTCTATCCAGCGTCTTCAAGCCTGACGGTCAAGCTGGACGTGTCGGCGGAGGCGGCGGGAGAAGAAGAGATACGCCTGGAGAGCGGCGCGCTGGAGCATCCGGTTCGTTCCGTGCGCACGCTTGCGCCTGGCATGAACGAGCTGACGTTTGCCAACCTGCCGCTCCTAACAGATGTACGCCTTTGGGACGAGGACGAGGGAAACCTCTACGGCCTGCGCGCCGACGTCGGCGCATCGCAAAAGACGGTGACCTTCGGCGTACGCACGTTTGGCGTTAGGAATGGCCGCTTTGCGCTTAACGGTCGCGCGATCTTTCTGCGCGGGGAAACCAACTGCTGCGTGTTTCCGCAAACCGGCCATCCGCCCATGGAAGAAGACGCCTGGCAGGACGTTTTGCAAACCTATCGCGGCTATGGAGCAAACCTGGTTCGCTTTCATTCGCACATACCGCCCGAGGCGGCGTTTGTGGCGGCAGATCGGCTGGGCATGCTGCTCGCCCCGGAACTGAGCCATTGGAACCCTGCTACCGCCTTCGAGGACGAAGCAAGCTGGCGGTACTATCAGACGGAAATGGACGCCGCCGTGCGCCAGCTTGCCAACCATCCTTCCTTTGTGATGATGACCTGGGGCAACGAGCTGGCCGCCGGGGAGCTGGGCCACCGGCGCATGACGCAGCTGCTGGACGCGGCGCATGCGCTGGATTCGACTCGCTTGTTTGCCTGCGCGTCCAACGCTCATTACGGCAATGCGCCGGTCGATTCGGCAAGCGATTTTTACACCGCTCAAGGGCTGGGAAAGCACGACCTTCGCGCTGCCTTCAGCGACATGCGCGGCTGCCTGAACCAGCGCTATCTCGGCGCATGCAACGCCTATGACGAGGCCGTTTGCGAAGTGCGCAAAACCTTTCGCGGGCCGGTGCTGGGGTTTGAGGTGGGGCAATTTGAAGTGCTGCCGGACTTTGAGCAGCTTTCGGACTACCGGGGCGTGACGCGGCCGGACAACCTGCGCCTCATCGCGGAGCGCGTCGCTCGAAGCGGCTTGCAGCCCGTATGGAAGCAATACGTGGAAGCCTCGGGCGAGCTGAGCCTTTTGTGTTACCGCGAGGAGGTGGAGGCCGCGCTGCGCACGGACGGCATGGGCGGATTGGCGCTGCTGGGCCTACAGGATTTTCCGGGCCAGGGTACGGCGCTGGTAGGAATGCTGGACAGCCTCTTGCATCCCAAGCCTTATGCTTTTGCCAGGCCGGAGCGGTTTGCTGCGTTTTTTCGGGATGTGTTGCCGCTGGCGCTTTTGCCTAAGCACACCTACACCGAAGGCGAAACGCTGCGCGCGCAGGTGCGCGTCGCCAATTATGGCAAACGCGACCTTTCGGGGCCGGTGCGCTGGCGGCTGATGGACGCCGGCTACCAGTCTCAAGGCGAGCTGCCTGCCGCCTGCGCGCCCATGGGCGGCTTGCGTCCGGTGGGGGAGCTGAGCATCGCGCTGCCTCAGGGCCTGCACCGTTTGACGCTGGAAATCTCCATGGAGGATGCCGTCAACCGCTACCCGGTATGGGTTTACCCGGCCGGGGATCCCGTGCGGCCCCAAGGCGTGTACGAGTGCCGCTGGCTTGACGGCGAAGCCCTGCGCGCGCTTCAGGGCGGCGGCGTGGTGTACCTTGCGCCCGATTCCACCGCCGAGGCGCTGCCCAACTCGGTTCAGGCGCAGTTTTCCACGGATTTTTGGTCCGTGGGCACCTTCGCGGGACAGTCCGGAGCCATGGGACAGTTGATTGACGCGGCGCATCCGCTGTTTGAAGATTTCCCGACGCAGTCGCATACCGATTGGCAATGGTGGCGCCTGGCCGGACAGCGCGCGGTGATTCTGCCGCGCCGCCTTCAGGCCATCGTGACCGAGATGGACAGCTACGCCTTCTTACGACCGATGGCTAAGCTGGTGGAATGCCGCTGTGCCGGCGGCCGGCTGCTGCTGTCCACCTTTGGGCTGCACCGCCTGCTGGACGCTCCCGAGGCGCGGGCGCTGCAAAAGGCCATTTACCGCTACTTGACGTCCGAGCGCTTCGCGCCTAAGCAAGAAATGACGCCTCAAGAAATTAACGCCATGGTGCGCGCTGCCGGCACCTGATGGCTTGCCCGCCCTCTGAACCGCCCGCCTGGATTCCGGCAAGAATCCCGGACGGGCGGTTTACTTTTTGGCCGCAAGCGTGTACAATCATCCAGGAAGGAGGCGAGGACATGCTCAAGCGACGCATGGTATGCGCCTGGGTGTTGGCGCTGCTTTTGGGAGTGGTTCCTGCTTTGGCCGATGTGGTGATTACCGTCAAGGACGCTTCCGGCGATGTGACCGAGGTGACCACCATCCAAAAGCCGCAGGCCGCTTCGGACGCGCGCGCCGCGTTGATCGACCGCATCATCGCCCTGGCGAAAGAGCTTTACGATCAGGCGGGCGGCCGCGCTCAGCGCGCGGCGTACAGCGGGGATATCTACGTGTGCAAGAATTTTACGGTCTATCTGTTCAAAGAAAATGCAGGCGATTTTCGCATGGCTGAGTTCCCGGATACGCCGCTGGTCATTCCCAACAATCGACCGCGCGACGAAATGGTGGATTATGTATACGGCGTAGAGTGGGAGGATGTTTCCCCCGGCGATGGCAACCCCTTCTATGCGGCGGCAACCTTCCGCTATGACCCGGACGTGAGCCAGGAGGATAACCGCGAGGCTGCGCGCGCGTTTTTGCAACAGGTGCAGCGCGGGGATTATTTTCAGATGGCCGCGAACTACTACTACGGCGTCGGGGCGCACAGCCTGGTGTTTACCGAGGATTACGATCCGCAAACCGATACCGTTACCTGGTGCGACAGCAACATGAAGGGCGAATCGCGCGACGGCGTGCGCTACGGGTATGTGCAGTTTGACGCCAACCGCGAGATCGACTGGTTTGTGGATGCTTTTTGCCGCCCAAAGTATGGAGCGACGATTTACCGCTTGCGCGACGACATCGTGTGGACGGAGGGAAAGGAGAAATAACGGGATGAAATACCTGTTGGTCATTGGCGACGGCATGGCCGACGCGCCCCTGGACGCCCTGGCGGGCAAGACGCCTTTGGAAGTGTTGGCGCTTCCGGCGTTTGACCGCTGTGCGGCCTGTTTTTGCGGGCGCGCGCTTACGGTGCCTCATGGCATGCCGCCGGGAAGCGATACCGCGATTCTAAGCATTTTTGGCTATGATCCTGCAACCAGCTATACCGGGCGCAGCGCGCTGGAGGCCGCGGGCATGGGCGTGGAGGTGCCGCGGGGATGCGTGAGCTTTCGCGTGAACCTTTGCGCCGTGACCCCTGACGACGATGGCCGCTTGATTGTGCGCAGCCACAATGGAGGCGGCATCCACGGCCAGGACGCCCAAACCCTGATGAACGACCTGGTAGCGGATCCTGTTTTTTCGCAGCGGCTGGCCGAGACGGGCCTTGCCATCACGGTGACGGATACCTTCCGGCACATCGGCGTCATGCGCACCCAGGCGCAGGACCTGAAGGCCGTGCGCCTGACCGAGCCGCACAACGTGCTGGGCGAACCGCTGGAAGCGCATATGCCTTCTTTGGCCAGACAGACGCAGGACGATGCGGCGCGCCGCCTTCGCCATGACGTGGACGGCCTGATGCGCCTGAGCTATGCTGTCTTGAAAGACCATCCCGTCAACCGCCGCCGGGAAGCCGAGGGGCTTCTGCCGGCCAATCTCATCTGGCCCTGGGGCGCGGCGACGGGCATGCGCCTTCCCTCCTTTGCCGGCAAGTACCGGCACGGCGGCACGGTTGTCAGCGCGGTACCCCTGGTGTGGGGCATTGCAGGACTTGCGGGGCTCAAAACGCCGCATGTGCCGGGCGCGAACGGCGATTTGGATACCAACTATGAAGGCAAGGTGCGCTGCGCCTTGGACGCCCTGGCCGCAGGGGACGATTTTGCGGCCGTGCACATCGAAGCTCCGGACGAAATGGCGCATGCCGGCGATCTGGGCCGAAAGATGGAGGCCATTCAAAACGTGGAAAGCCGCGTGGTCGCGCCGCTTCTGGACGAAATGACCCGACGCGGCGAGCCTTTCCGCCTCCTGCTTTTGAGCGATCATCCCACCTTGCTGACCACCCGCACGCACGATGGGGCACCCGTGCCTTACGCCATTTATGACAGCCGCATCGCCCGCCCAGGGGCCAAACGGAAGTTTTGCGAAAGCGACATGGCCTGTGAGCCCGTATTGATGGATGGCACGGAATTGATGAAAATCCTCTTTGAACAAGCATAAATCGCTCGCAGGATTTTCCATTTTCGTTGACTTTGACAAAATGGGTCGTATAATATATGAATACGCTTTGCGCTCGTATATGAGCGCCAAGTACGCAAAGGAGGTCTGTGCATGGCGGTTGTAACGGTCAACGAGGACATTTGCAAGGGGTGCGGCTTGTGTATTGGCGCATGCCCCAAAAAGATTATGGAAATTGATACGTCGCACCTAAACCGCAAGGGTTATCATCCGGCGCATTGCAGCGCTCCGGAAAGCTGCATCGGCTGCGCGTTTTGCGCCACCATGTGCCCCGACGTGGCGATCACGGTTGAGAAATGATGGAGGGAATACGCGCATGAAAAAACTGCTCAAGGGCAACGAAGCCATTGCGGAGGCGGCAATTCAGGCGGGATGCCGGTTCTTTTTCGGCTATCCAATCACGCCGCAAAACCAAATTCCGGAATACATGTCCAAGCGCATGCCGCAGGTGGGCGGCTGCTTTTTGCAGGCCGAGAGCGAAGTGGCGGCCATCAACATGGTCTACGGCGCGGCCGGATCGGGCGCGCGCGTGATGACCAGCTCCTCCTCGCCGGGTATCAGCCTCAAGCAGGAGGGCATCAGCTATATCGTGGGCGCGGAGCTTCCCTGCGTCATCGTCAACATGGTGCGCGGAGGCCCCGGCTTGGGCGGCATACAGCCTGCGCAGAGCGACTATTACCAGGCCACGCGCGGTGGCGGCCACGGCGATTACCGCATGTGCGTGCTGGCGCCAAGCTCCGTGCAGGAGGCAGTAGACCTGACCCAGGACGCCTTTGACATTGCCGACCGCTACCGCAACCCGGTGATGATCCTGGGCGACGGCCTCATCGGACAGATGATGGAGCCGGTGGACATGGATCGCGCCTCGAACCGCGCTCCGGCAGCGGATTTGCCCGAAAAAACTTGGGCCGCCGTGGGGCATGTGCCCACGGCCGAGCGCCCCCGCGCCATCATCAACAGCCTGTACATCGACCCCACCGTCTTGGAAAAGCATTGCCTGAAGCTGGAGGAAAAGTACAAGGCCATCGCCGCCGCCGAATGCCGCTGGCAAGCCGAAATGACGCAGGACGCCGAAATCGTCGTGGTGGCCTACGGCACCACCAGCCGCGTGGTGCGCAGCGCCATGCGCAAGTGCCGTGAAAAAGGCGTGCGCGTGGGAATGATTCGGCCCATCACCCTGTGGCCCTTCCCGTCGGCGGCGCTTCGAGAAACGCTGGCGACTGCGCGCGCATATCTTTGCGTGGAAATGAGCACCGGCCAGATGGTGGACGACGTCCGCCTGGCCATCAACGGCGAGCGCCCCGTAAGCTTCTACGGGCGCACGGGCGGCATGGTGCCCACCGTGAACGACGTGGTGGACGAGATTCTCAAACTTGCGCGCCAGCAGTCCTTCGGCGCTCAGGTGGACGACGCGGTGAGGGTCGTGGGCGAGCGCCTAGACGCGCTGGGCAAAAAGATTGACGCAAAGCTCAACGATCCTGAGGTGGTTCAAAAGGCCGAGCGGCTTAAAAAGCAGGCGGCCGACGCCGCAAACGCGGCGGCGGACGGCCTGGCAAAGGGCGCGACGCTCTTGGCGCAGGGATTGAACAAGGCGGCGCAGGCCATCAAAAGCGAATTCGATCGTGATGACAACGCGAAGGGAGGCGAGGAGTAATGGCGGTGGTGTTTCAAAAAACGCGCATGCTGACCGATAAGCCCTTCCATTACTGCCCCGGATGCACGCATGGCATCATCCACCGTCTGGCGGCGGAAGCCATGGAGGAACTGGGCATCGGCGATACGGCCATCGGCGTGGCGCCCGTGGGCTGCGCGGTGTTTGCCTATGACTATTTTAACTGCGATATGATGGAAGCGGCGCACGGCCGCGCGCCGGCCGTGGCCACGGGCATCAAGCGCGCCCATCCCGACCGCGCGGTGTTTACCTACCAGGGCGACGGCGACCTGGCCTCCATCGGCACAGCCGAAATCGTCCACGCTGCGACCCGCGGCGAGCGCATTACCGTGCTGTTTGTCAACAACGCCATCTACGGCATGACCGGCGGCCAAATGGCCCCCACCACGCTTCCCGGACAGGTGACAACGACCAGCCCCTACGGGCGCGACGTCAACCATTGCGGCTATCCCGTGCGCGTGAGCGAAATGCTGTCCACCCTTAACGGCCCGGCGTATATCGAGCGCGTCAGCGTGCATGACGTGCCGCATATCCGCAAGGCCAAAGCCGCCATCAAAAAGGCTTTCCAGCTTCAGATGGAAGGCAAGGGCTTTACCCTGGTGGAGATTCTCTCCTCCTGCCCGACCAACTGGGGCAAAACCCCCAAGGAAGCGCTGGACTGGGTTGTGAGCGATATGATGCCCAACTATCCCCTGGGCGTTTACAAGGATATCACCGCGGAAGGGGGCGCCAAGTGATGGAACAACAATTCCTGATTGCCGGCTTCGGCGGACAGGGCGTTTTGCTGATCGGGCAGCTGATTGCCAAGGCCGCCATGCGCCAAGGCTATGAGGTGAGCTGGATGCCCAGCTACGGGCCGGAAATGCGCGGCGGCGAGGCCAATTGCGCCGTGGTGGTCAGCGACGAGCCTATCGGCAGCCCGTTGGTGAGCGAGCCAACGGTTTTGGTTGCCATGAACCGCCCCAGCCTGGAAAAGTTTATGCCCGCCATGCCCGCGGGCGCGACGCTGCTGTACAACGCTTCGTTGATCGACGGCGTTACGCTGCGCGAGGATATCAAGGTTATCGCGGTTCCCTGCAACGAAATCGCCGACCGTCTGCAAAACAGCCGCGTGAGCAATATGGTCATGCTGGGCGCCATTCGCGCGGCTACGGATGCGGTGTCTCTGGAAAACCTCACTCAAACGCTCAAGGAATGGCTGGGCGAAAAAAAGGCGCACATGCTGGACATCAATCTCAAGGGCATCGCTGAAGGCGAAGCTTTGTGCCGCTGAGACCTAAGAGGGATGACATATGATCCGCGTGACGGTATGGAACGAATTCGTACACGAGCGCAACAGCGCTGAGGTCGCCGCGGTGTATCCCGAGGGTATCCACGCGGCCATCGCCGGCTTTCTGTCCAAGGAGGCGGATCTGCGCGTGCGCACCGCCACCTTGGATATGCCCGAGCATGGGCTGACGCAGGAGGTCTTGAAGGACACCGACGTCATGTTGTGGTGGGGCCATCACGCGCACCGTGAGGTGTCGGACGAGGTGGTGGAGCGCGTTGCGCAACGCGTGCTGGACGGCATGGGGCTGATTGTGCTGCACTCGGCGCACGCCTCCAAAATCTTTCGCCGGCTCATGGGTACCAACACCCACAAGCTGCGCTGGCGTGAGGATGAAAAAATGCAACGCTATTGGGTGATGGATCTCGCGCATCCCATCGCGCAAGGCTTGGGCGATTATTTTGAGTTGCCTGTGGAGGAAACCTACGGCGAGCATTTTGACATTCCCAAGCCTGACGACTTGGTGTTCGTCAGCTGGGCGCCCGGCGGCGAGGTCTTTCGCAGCGGCTGCTGCTGGAACCGTGGACAGGGAAGGGTGTTTTATTTCCAGCCGGGGCATGAAACCTATCCCACCTACTATGACCCCAATGTGCAAAAAGTCATCGTACAGGCGGTGCGCTGGGCATACCGGGAACAGGTGCAACCCTTTGTTACCGACCATACGCAAGCGCTTGCGGACATTAGCAAATGATAAAAGCCCGCTTGCGGAGAGCTTTTGGGACAGTTTTGCACCATCCGCTTTTGACTCCTCCATCGGCGGACAGTATCTAGATTCGCATTATTGTTGGTGGGACGGAGCAAAGCGGCGGCCCTGTGAGCCCGCCAAGTCTCCTAAAGATTATTTGACCTACTGAGGCGGCAGGATTTCTGCCGCCTCAAGCCGTTAAAGAGAGAAGCGGCGGGCGCGCGTTACGGTATGATCCGCTCCACCCATTCGCGCTGCAGCACTTGAATGGCGCCGCGGAGCACGCTGCTCATCTCCTGCGGGGCGAAGGAAAAGACAGGCAGGTTGCGCGAGCCGCTTGTCAAATGGCTGAGCGAATCCAACAACTGGCGCAAATAGACCTCTTCAAAAGGATGCGCATACAGACAGTCAATGATAACGTGGCTGGGATCCAGCATCCACAGCACGTTGTAAAGCATTTGGGCGGTCGGCTGCGCGGCCTGGGTCAACGCCGTTTTGTATGCATCGGGACAGGCGGCGGCATGAGCGTTGAGCTGGCGCAAAAGCGTTTCCTGGTCGCCTTCCTCCCCGCAGGGAAAGGACAGCGAGCGCGCAAAGGCGCTTAAGGAAAGCAAGCTCTCATAGCGCCTCCCCTGCGCGTCCCATAGCTGCCCGGGATCGCCGGCGGTGGCATTGAGACCTCGCAGCATGTTGCCCTGATGAACGGCCGCACCGCCCACACCTTCGCCGATGTAAAGGTAGTAAAGCAACTCGCATTGCGCTTGGCTGGCCAGGGATGCATACGCCCGAACCGCGAACTTCACATCCTCGTCTACGTAGTAGTCATACGGGCCTAGGTATTGCGCCAGAAGGCTTTTGAGCTTGACGCTATTGAGCTCGGGCAGGCGCTGGTTGCTGACCCGGTCGTCGTCTACCTCATATGGGCCGGGGGTCACCACCGAAACGCCCAACAGCTTGCGGCCATGGAGCAGCGTTTGGGTTTGCTGGCGGACGTTGACCAGGAAAGATTCCAGGTTTTCAACGTAATTCTTTTGCGGATCGTTGCGCCAGCCGGCGCCCTCGCCCAGCGGCGAGAGATCAAAAGCCAACAGCGAGAAGCGAAACTGACGTCCCGAAATGTCCACCACCAGCCATGCGTGGCCCGCGCCGTTGAGGGCGATGACATCCGCCTTACGCCCCGTGAGGCGACGGCTTCCCTGACCTTCGCGCTTGAGGGGCGCAAAGGTCAGCGCCTCATGTTCCTTGAGCTGATCCACCAGATTGGTTACCGTCATCAAGCTCAGGCCGGCCGCTTCGGAAAGCTCCTGGCGGGTCATGGCGTTCCCTTGGCTGAGCAAGGCCAGTATCTTGCGGATGTTTTGCCTTCGGATGGTGGACTGGTCGATGGTTTTCATGTCAGAATCCTTTCAAGCGCGGCGCCCAGCTCGCCGCCCAAACGTTCGGCCTCGCCCGGAAGAACCGGCAGGCGCTTGTAGAGGAAAGTGGATTCCAGCGCCGCGTATGCGCCGCGCTGAATGTCCCCCCGCGTCGGCAGATAACCCAACAGCTCTTCGGCGCAGCCAAGCACCAGGGCGTCCTGCCGGCCGGCAATGCGGCGCACAAGCACGCCGATTTCGGTGAAGCCCTCGAAAGGCAGAGCAAGCACCGGCACGCCGCCCAGCAGCCAATACCGAATCCGAACGTCCTCTTGAGGCTTGGGCCGGGCGCTGAGCATGGCGTCCTTCCATTTCAACGCAACGCGGGCGGCGGGAGCATCCGGGCTTCCGGCGCGGCGCACGGCCTCGGCTGCCGCCTGTTGGATTTCTTCCATTGTAACAGATTGCATCTGCAAGGTAAAGAAAAAAGTACCAGACTTTAGGGTAAGGGCAAGCGGGCGGCCGCCGTCGTCAAAGGCGTCGCAAACCGTCTGCGCAAACGCTTCCATGCGTTGATCGCTGGGACGGTAGGGATCAATGTCTCCGCACAGGCCGTTGAGGTAGATGGGCAAAAAGCCGCGCGCGGACATGCGGCGGGCAATCGCGCCGGGAAAATCGGCTGATATTTTGGCGATGCGCCTGCGAAAAACGCCATGGCAGGCGGTGTTGAGCATGGCGATGGGCGCCGCCGCCTGACGGCGGATGCAAAAGCCGCGCAGCATGCGATCCACCGGCCCGTCAGGATCGGCGCGGTTGTACAAGAAGTCGCCCGGCAGAGGCGCTAGAACGCTTTCCAGGGAGGTGACGGGAGAAAGATCCCGCATGGAAGCGTCGGCCGCTTGGCACAAAAGGTCTGCAAGCCGGCTGACATAGGACGCATCCACTTCTCCGCAGCCTTCATGATACTTGACGGCCGGCCCCGTATGCGTGTGAACGCTCACCAGAATAACCGCATCCTCCCGGCATCCAAGAGCATTCGTGGCATGCTCGACAACCGGGCCGCAGACCTCGCGGCTGAGGCCCAGCAGATCGCAGCTGAGAATCAGCGCCCGCACTCCGTCAGCTTCCAGCATGACCGCCCGCGCATACAGGGGATCCAGAACCTCACGGGCCTCGCGCTTCAAATAGTATCCGTATCCGGCCAATTCCACGCCCAAGGGCGGCGTCAGTTCACACAAACCATATCCAGCAAGCATCGCGCATTCTCCTTATTCTCGCCCGGGCTCAGGCCAGCCCCGGGATCCGGCGGCGGTATTTTTCGATGAGGCGCTCGTTTGCGGCATCGCCGCCGTCAACGTTACTAGAACTGAAGAAATCAGCTGTCCAGCCTTCTAGCAAAGACAGCTCTTTTACGCGACAGACCACGGCTTGCAAGAGGGCGGCTCCTGCCGCGGTGGACGTGGGCCCAACCAGGCTTCCGTCCGCCATTTCCACCGATGCGTCGCCTAGGATGCCACCGTTGTCCAAAACGATGTCGGCCACCTCGTACAGATGTGCGCTCGCGCCTTCGCGCACGGTAACTGCGCTGGAATGGCGCAGCGATGTGAGCGCAATCACCGTTGCTCCCCGCTCTTTGGCGCGCTGGGCCAAACGCACAGGCACGGCGTTGCGGCCGGAGTTGGAAATGGCCACAAGCACGTCGCCGGCAGCAATGGGGTATCGCGTCAGCAGCACATCCACTAGCTTCGCTTCGCGCTCCCATTGTGTGCTGCCTGCCGCGCTGAGATGAAGCATGAGGCGTTCGTCCAAGATGGGGCAGACCTGCGCCGGGCCTCCGGCACGGTAGAAGATTTCCAGCGCCAGCAGATGCCCGTGCCCCGTGCCGAAGGTATAAATCACGCCATCCCGACGAAGGCACCCGGCCATGGCTTGGGCCGCCCGCTCCATGGCGACGCCCTGGGTAACGGGCAGTTCGGACAGCAGGTGCAGCAGATTGTCAAAGTATTGATTCACGGCAGTCATGGCAAAGCACCTCATAGGTAGATTTCATGCGGCTCAGAACGTCTTCGGCCAGCGACCCCTCGCCTTGCAGAAGGTGAATGATGGCGCCCAATTCTGGCGGATAGGCGGGAAGGCAGACCTGCGCGCGCGGCATCAGCCGAATTAGGTTCTGTTCAAACAGGCCGCGCGCCAACGCGCTGTGGCGGAACACGCCGCCGTAAAGTCCAACCCGATAGGCCAGCGGCTCCTGGCGCGCAAGCGCCGCGGTTTGCCGGGCCAGGCGTTCCATGTTGCGCGACACCACCGCGACCGCGGCTTCGTCGCCCCCTCCCGCCTCTTCCAGCACCCACCGGGCAAACCCGGCGAACTGATCGGGCGCGGTGCGCCTGTCATAGATGCGGTCGATAAGACCGCGTGGGTTGTCGGTATGGAAATATGCCAATGCATGCTCGGTGAGGCGTGTGGAACCCCCTAGGCCTTCCGCTTCGTCGATGACGCTGAGGAGGCCTTCGCGCGCCAATGTGTAGCCGCTGCCGGCATCACCCAGCAAATATCCCCAACCGCCGCTGGCATGCTGGCGGCCCTGCGCGTCCATGAGCAGCACCATGGAGCCCGTGCCGCTGATGACGATGATTCCCGGTCGGCCCTGGGTGAGACCCATGAGCGCGATGTAGGCGTCGGATTGCAAGTCCAGCTGATCCGCCGTCAGCGATCCGCCCGTGAAACGCGAAAGGGTGCCGCGGTCGGCCGGCTGGTCCAGCGCGGACATGCCCACGCACACCTTGAGAACCCGCTCCTCGCCGCATTGACGGCAAAGACGGGACACCAGGCTTTCCAGTCGCCGGCGCACCAGGCTGATGCCGACATTGTGATAGTTGAGCCCTCCGCCATGCGCGGCGGCGGCCACTTTGCCGTTTGGATAGGCGGCCACGGCGACGGAATGCGTGCCGCCGCCGTCCACGCCGATGAGCAGGCCCTGCTGCACATTCCTCTCCTCCTTGCTCGCGGCCTTTAGAGGTTAAAGACAGGGGATACGTACACGTTGTAGAATTGCATGCCGTATTTGCGCGCGCTGGGCAGCGGCTCCTCGTCCAGCTCGCATAAGGTTTCCAACGCGCCGTCGACATAGCGGATGAGCGCGCTGCGCACGTCCTCCAGACGGCCCATCACCGAACCGTAGCGCAGCGCCAGCACTTCCCAGCCGTTGCGTTTCATGGTAGCTTCCCATTGCTCGCGGTGCAAATCGCGCAGCTTTGCGTAAGCCTGCAGAAGCCGGGGAATGAATTCCACGGCCACCTGCCTGAGATAAACGGTATCGTGGTTGAGGTAGCGCTCGCGCAGCTGAGAGAGAATATCGGCCTTTTGCAAACAGACGTCCAGGAGCGCATAGGCGTAGCGACATTCCTCATGCTCCAGGCAGTCCGAAAGCAGCGTCTGCGCCTCTTTCATGCGCACGATGGCCTCCTTGAGCTCCTGCGCATTGGGCCCGAGCGGATAGAGCAGGTCGCAATATACCAGCGCCTTGCCTACACGTCGATCCTTGGGCCCGGGGTAAAACAGGCCGAACGCCTCATATGCCCGCCGGGGAAGGCCGGTGAGAAACTCCGCGGTAGCCTGTACTGTCTCGCGGCTGCACTCGTCGGGCCGCCAGCAGAACTCGGAAAACAAAGGAACCTGGCTAAGCGCTAAAAATAGGTTGGTTTCGCAGCCGTCGTCGCCCCACATCGTCGCCATGACGGTTTTTACCTTGTGACGGGCGCAGGCTTTCAGCGCCGGCTCCATGGTGGCATAGGTCAGCTCCACTTGGGGCAGAAAGCCGCTCCAGGTCCAGATGCCACCAGCAAAAATGGTGTTATCGCCCATGCGCTCGTGCTGCTGGAGCATGTGTTCGTACCAATGATCCTCGGTGTGATAGTAATCCCAGTAACACAGATCCACAGGCGGAAGCGAATCAATGACGCTTTGGGGAATGTCGGCCTGGAGGTCATAATACTCATTGTCCTTGGAACCTAGGCGGAAGAACATGTCGCTCCACATCATGCAGCGGAAGCCGTATTTTTCACAGATGGCGACCACGCGATCCAAATGCCGGCGAAGCAGATCGAAACGGTTCTGCGCGCCATGCTTGGCAAAGTAGCGCCCCAGGCCCACACCATGGGCCTCGTCCATGCCGATGTGCAGGCGGCTGCCGCTCACACAGGCACGAACAGCGCGAACCTCGGCCTCGATGAAGGCGTAGGTATCCTCGTCGTCGATCAGAAGACAGGTTGGCTGATCCTTCATATGTTCGTTGGGCGCCCATTGCAAAAACTGTCCAAGATGCGCCAGAGTCTGTATGCAGGGCACCAGCTCCATGCCAAGAGCCTGCGCGTGCGCATCCAGCGCCTTGAGTTCTTCAGGCGTGTAGCGACCGCGCAAATAACCCAAATACGGATACTCGGGTACGGTGAAGGTGTCCTCGGTATAAAGCACAATGAGGTTCAGGCCCACGGCGGCGCACAGATCCATATAGCGTTTACAAGCGTCAACCGTTAACACACCGTTGCGTGAAAGATCCAAAAAACAGCCGCAGGAATCAAACTGCTTTTCCTCCCGAATGTCAATGGTATCCTGGCCAGCGCTCAAACATTGCGCCAGACGGAAAAAACCGCGTGCCAGCGCGGGAAGGCTTTCGGCTTGGATGCGGGCGCCGCCCCGGTCTCCCTGGACGACCAGGCCGCGCCCTTCGCAGGCGTCGATGGGTGCGTCATAATGAAAACCCGTCAGCGCAAATACGCGCTGCCGCACTTGCTGGATTTGAGTGGGCGAGAACATGGGGCATACCCTCCTTGGTGACCGGCCTGAGCCGGATGCTTTATTTCGATATTCGACTGCCAAAGGCGAATTCCTTCAAAGAACATACACTTTATAAAAAGTATTGATATACACATTGTAATTTTAATTCGACTGTGATATACTACTGTGTAGCAAACCGAAAAAAGGAGGGCAGCCAATGCGTTACGAGTCGCTTTCCATCAAGGGCGAAGCGCCTATACGCAAACGCAGGCGCTTTACGCGCGACGACTTGGAGCTCAGTTTTTTGTCGCTGCCGACGGTTTTATGGTTCATTGCTTTTTGCTATGTTCCGTTTTTCGGCATCGTTTTCGCTTTCAAAAACTACCGTTACAAGCCGGGAAAGGGATTTATATACAGCCTATTTGTCAACTCCAAGTGGGTGGGGCTGCAAAACTTTGAATTCCTGTTCCGCTCACCAGATTTATACAACATTTTTCGCAACACTCTTGGCTACAATCTTGTGTTTATTCTCATTGGCATCACGCTGCCGGTGGCGTTGGCCATCATGATGAGCATGCTGCATTCCAAGCGGTTGGGCAAGGTATGCCAAACGGCGATGTTTTTGCCGCATTTTCTTTCGTGGGTTGTGGTGAGCTACTTTGTATATGCGTTTTTATCCACCGACAAGGGGCTGGTCAATTCAATTTTGGCCACGTTTGGAAAAGAGCGTATCATGTGGTACCAGGAACCGTCCTATTGGCCGGTGCTTTTGGTGTTTTTTAACACATGGAAAACCATGGGCTATTCCATGGTAGTATACATGGCCTCCATTACCGGCATTGATCAAACGCTGTACGAAAGCGCCGTCATCGACGGCGCCAGCCGCTGGCAGCAGGTAAAAAGCATTACGATTCCGCTTTTGCGGCCCGTGATTTCCATCATGTTTATTATGAACGTGGGACACATTTTCACCACGGACTTCGGCCTGTTTTTTCAGGTGCCGCGAGACTCCAATTCCCTCATCACCGTGACGCAGACGCTGGATGTATACGTATACAAAGCTTTGATGCAGTCCAGCAATTACAATTATTCCTCTGCGGTGGGCCTGATGCAAAGCGTATTTGGGTGTATTATCCTGCTGATTGCCAACCGGATGGTCAAATATATCGATCCCGAGAGCGGGCTTTTCTGACGTTGGAGAAAAAGGAGGGACACTCATGGCTAAAAACAAGCTTCGTCATCAGGACGGCATGCTGCGCTTCAATTCCATTAGCAACGGCGTAAACGCTTTGTTTTCGCTTGTGTTCATCCTTTTGGCGCTCATTACCTTTTTACCAGCCGTATTTGTGCTGATCATTTCTTTTTCCTCGGAAGCGTCCGTGGCGCAAAACGGCTACAGTTTTTTCCCTTCGGAATTGTCGTTGAGCTCCTATGAGTACCTTTGGCAATCCAAAGCCTACATCGGCCGGGCGTTCCTCAACTCCGTGGGGCTGACCGTCTGCGGTACGCTGTTGGGCTTGGTGCTGATTTCCACGATGGGCTACGCTATTTCACGGCCCAACTATTACTTGAAAAAGACTTATACATGGTTGATCTTCATCCCCATGATTTTTTCAGGGGGCCTAGTGGCAACCTATATGGTCAACACCCAGGTTTATATGCTGAAAAACACCTATTGGGCGCTTTTGCTGCCCGGCGCGTGCTCGACGTTTTACATCATTATTATGCGCACCTTTTTTCAAACCACCGTTCCCGACAGCATCATCGAATCCGGCAAAATTGACGGCGCTTCGCAGCTGCGTATTTTTGCGCAGCTTGTGCTGCCAATTTCCCTGCCGGTAATCGCAACCATTGGGCTGTTCCTCACCTTCAACTACTGGAACGCTTGGTATGGCGCCATGCTGTACCTGGATAGCAACCATCGGGATCTCTATCCTCTTCAATATGTGCTGATCAGCATCGAAAAAAACATCCAATTCATGGCCCGCAATGAGCAATATCTGACCGCCGAAGCTATGAGCAACATCCCCAGCGAAACCATGCGCATGGCCATCGTGATGGTGGTGGTGGTTCCCATTGCGTGCTCATACCCGTTTTTTCAGCGGTATTTCGTCAGCGGCCTAACCATTGGCGCCGTCAAAGGCTAAGCAACATGCGGCTTGATGCCGTGGTTGGATAAAAGTTGCAAGGAGGAACCGACATGAAAAAGCTGCTGTCCCTGATCCTGGCGCTTGTCCTGACGCTTTCCCTGGGCGTGGCTGGAATGGCAAACGCCGAGGAGGAACCCATCAAGCTGATTTGGTGGGTGTACACCACGGGCGACGCGCTCATCGACACCCCCATCGTTGTCGAAGCCGCCAACGCCTACTCCGCCGAGAAGATTGGCGTCACGATCGACCTGATTTTCAAAACGGCGGAACAGTTTGACCTGGGCATGACCACGGGCGAGTATTACGACATCACTTTCACATGCGATTGGTGCAACTCTTTTGCCACCAACGCCTACAACGAGATGTTCTACGACATCACCGACCTGGTGCAAACCGAGACGCCCGCCCTGTACGAAGCCATCGACCAAACGTATTGGGATGTGGCCGCCTCCATCAACGACCGCATCTACGCCGTGCCCACCCTCAAAGACATGGCGACGATGATGTTCTTCCGCTTGGACCAGGAGCGCTACGAGGCCATCGGCATGGAGCTCAAGGAAAAGATGGAGTTCGCCGATTTGGAAGAGTATCTGGCCGCCTACAAAGAAAACTATGACGACGTGTATCCCCTGCCGCTGGGCAAAGCCGGCTTGACCGGGTTTACGAACTTCTGCCAATGGATCGCCGGCAGCTATCTGTGCTCGCCCTACGACTTGGCCGGAACCGAAATGGAAAACAAAATCATTCCCTTCTGGGAGTGCGAAGAACTGATGAACCGCTTCCGCCTGCTGCATAAGTGGTACGAGCTGGGCTACATCAACCCCGACGCCGCCACCACCGAAAGCATCGGCAAGGACGTGCGCGCGTCTGTGCGCTCCGGCGCGGCCTGGTATGGCTATGAAGGCTGGACCACTTACGCCGGCTATCCCATCTTCAAGTCCAACTACGACGGCCCGTTCATCTCCGTGGCGACCACCCGCGGCGCCATGAACGCCATCAACGCCGCCTGCTCGGAGGAAAACGCCATCGCCGCGTTGAAGTACTTGGAGCTGCTCAACACCGACCGCACCTTCCGCGATATCCTCTGCTACGGCATTGAGGGCGTACACTTCAACTACCTGGACGACGGCACCGTGCTGCGCACTGAGCAGGGCAAGACCAACTGGTCTACCGACAGCTTTGTGACAGGCTCCGTGGTCAATGCCTCCGTAGAGTCCGTTAGCGAAGATCAGCGCGCCGATCCCAACCAATGGGAGCGCGTGTTTAAGGACTATGAGAACGCGCAGGTGAGCACCTTGGGCGCCTTCAGCTTCGACCGCACCCCCGTGGAAGCCGAACACGCCGCTTGCAGCGCCGTGATGGAGAAGTATGTCGCCGAGCTTTACACCGGCACCTCCGACATCGACGAAGTGCTTGATACCATCAAGGCTGAACTGACTACTGCCGGCTATGAGGCCGTTTTGCAGGAGGCACAGGCGCAGCTAGACGCTTACCTTGCCGAAAACGCCGAGTAAAACTGTCCGATATGCCGCGGGGAAACCGGTTCGTTTCGGTCGGTTTCCCCGCTTTCTTTCATCGTCCGCTTTGGAGGAATGCCGCATGGAAAACATTCAAGTCCCCATTGACCAGGAAGAACTGGTGCGCATCCGCCGCCGGTTGCACATGTACCCGGAACTCAAGTGGGACTTGCCCATGACCGCCGCCCTGGTCAAAGAGGAGCTGGAGCGCGCCGGCATTCCGTACGTGGCGGACGCCTACGGGCCCAACACCATCGTGGCGACCATCAATCCACACCTTGCAGGGTTTACCATAGGGCTGCGGGGCGACATGGACGCGCTGCCCATTGAGGAAAATAACCTTGACAAGCCGTACCGCTCTCGGCATGAGGGCGTGATGCATGCCTGCGGGCACGACGCGCACACGGCCATGTTGCTGGGTGCGGCTAAGGCGCTCTATGCAATTCGAGACCAGCTGGCCTGCCGCGTGAAGCTGCTGTTTCAACCCTGCGAGGAAGGACGGCCCAGCGGCGCAAGCGTGATGTGCAGCCATGGGGTGATGAAGGATATCGACTGCATCCTCATGTGCCACGTCAACTGCGGCGACGCCGTCCATGTGATATCCTGCTGCGCCGGCGTGACCAACGCTTCTTCCGTGGCGTTCAAGATTTCCCTGCGCGGACGTTCGGCGCATGTGGCGGCTCCGCGTGCGGGTGTGGACGCGCTGGCGGCTGGCGTAAAAGTGTACAATGGTATTCAACTACTGCTCAGCCGTGAGGTCGATCCCTTTGATACATGTGTCATGTCCGTGTGTACCTTGCACGCAGGTACCAGCGTATCTGTCAACGCCGAGGAATGCGTGCTGGAAGGATCCCTTCGCTGCCTCAAGGACGGCACCATGACCTGGGCTCGGGAACGCCTGGAGCGGCTGGTGCGCCTGACGGCCGAAGAGTCAGGCGTCGGTTGGGAACTCGCCTGGTCCGGCGATCCGCTGCCTATCGCGTACAACGATCCCGTGCTGTACCAGGCGTTTTTGACCTCAGCGCGCCGCGTGGTTGGGCCGGAGCGCGTCAAACGCCTCTTGCCTTCCCCTGGCGGAGAAGATTTTGCATACTATGAGCGGGAAAAGCCCGGCTTGCTGTTTGGCCTTGGCATGCGTAACCCCGAAAAGGGCGCCTGTCATCCGGCGCATACCCGTGACTGGGACATTGACGAGGATGCGCTGTCCACGGGCGTGAAGGTGTTCGTGCAGTTCGTCGTGGATCACATGCATGGCATCGACGGCCTGACGCTTCCCGCGAAGGAGGCGGCCCATGGGTAACGAACCGGTCTTTTATTGTCAACTGGATTACGAACACATCCCATATCCCTCTCCCCAAAGCCCCGACGGAACCGTGGCGGACAACGGCTGTGGCGTTTGCTGCGCTTCTATGGTGGCCCAGAATTACGTGGGTGTTTTTTTCCCGCCTGAGCAAAGCGCGCGCTTGGCCAAGGAATGCGGCGCGCGGGAAGGGTTTGGCACCGATTTATACATCTACGCGCCCGTCTTTGCCAAGCGCATGGGCCTGGAAACCCGGCATACTGAGGATGTGCAGGAGGCCCTGCGCTTCCTCCAGGAAGGACGCGGCATCGTCATCGCCAACGTTGCGGGAGACCGTGAGGACGGATACATTGGCGTGTTTGCAAGCTCAGGGCATTACATCGTGCTGGCGGGGGCCAATGGACATGAAGTTCGGGTATGGGATCCCATGTATCGTCCCGGCCGTTATGATTTGCCCGGTCGCGCCGGCAAGGTGCGTATGGTCGGAAACGAAGCCTTTGCCGATGTGAGCGTCATCGAGGAGGACTGCCGTCACCGGCCGTATTTCCTCTTTTGGAAACAAGCGTAAGAAAGGAATGGGGGAAAGAATGACCCCACTCATCGGCGTTACCTGCGGCGCGCGCCGGCTTGACGGCAAGGAACTGACGTATGCGTACCGCAACTATTTGCAGGCGGTGACCGCCGCAGGCGGCCTGCCGCTGCTGCTGGGCCCCGATACGCCGCCCACCTTTGCGCCGGAGGCCATGGCGCGTTTGGACGGATTGTTGCTGACGGGCGGCGAAGACGTGGATCCTTCCAGCTACGGCAGGGCGCGGCGCGAAGTTTGCGGGCCGTCCGATCCGCTCAGAGACGCCTTTGAAATCGCGGCTTTGCAAGCGTGCCGTGTGCTGGGAAAGCCGGTGTTGGGCATCTGCCGGGGCATGCAGCTGATGACCGTGGCCATGGGCGGAACGCTGTATCAAAACCTGCCCACAGAAAAGCCGTCCGCGGTTGAGCATGACAGCGGACAGGATTGGACGGCCTATGCGCCGCATACGGTGATGGTCGCGCCGGGCTCCCGGCTGCATGAAATCACCAAAGCGGAAGGGATGAAGGTGAATTCCTTTCACCATCAGGCGGCGGAAACGCTGGCCGGACCGCTGCGCGCTTGCGCCTGGGCGCCCGACGGCGTCATCGAGGCGGTGGAAACGCCTCACGGAGTGCTGTGCCTGGGTGTGCAATGGCATCCGGAGCGTTTGTATTTGTCGGATGCAAAAGCCAAGGCTCTGTTTGAAGCGCTGGTACAGGCCAGCCGGATTTGAGGCATTTAACAGTCCGCCCGCCGTCTACGGCGGGTTTTCTTTTGCGGTTTGCCACCAAAGCCTTGACAACGCCGCTTTTTCGGTGATATGATAAAGACAACGGACATCGTCGCAAAAATCTCCATAATCGAAATCTTCTGAAAGGACGTGGCTTTCCATGAAGAAACTGTTGGCGCTCCTTCTCGTACTGGCGATGGCGCTCGGCCTTTGCAGCTTGGGCAGCGCAGAGGAAATCGACCAAGCGCTCATTGACGCGGCCAAGGCCGAAGGCGAATTAACCGTGTACGGCAGCTGCGAGGAAGCCTACCTCAACGCCGCCTGCGACAAGTTCCAGGAGCTCTATGGCATCACCGTCAACCGCCAGCGCCTTTCCACGGGCGAAGTGGCCGCCAAGATTGAAGAAGAAAACGGCAATCCCAGCGCGGACGTGTGGTTTGGCGGCACGACCGATCCCTACAACGAGTCCGTCGCCAAGGGCTTGCTGGAGCCCTACGAGGCCAAGAACGCCGTACACCTCCTGGGCGACATGTACCGCGACAAGGATGGCTGCTGGTATGGCATTTACAAGGGCATTCTGGGCTTCATGTGCAACACCGAGGAGCTGGAGCGCCTGGGTCTGGAGGAGCCCAAGGACTGGGACGACCTGCTCAAGCCCGAATACAAGGGCCTGATTTGGTTGTCCAACCCCAACACCGCCGGCACCGCCAAGCTGGTGATTAACACCATGGTGCAGATGAAGGGCCATGATGAGGCCATGGAATATTTCGTGGAGCTGGACAAGAACATCGCTCAGTACACCAAGTCGGGCTCCGGCCCCTCCAAGAAGGTCGGCATCGGCGAGTGCGTCATCGGCATCGGCTTCCTGCATGACGGCATCACCCAGATCGTGGATAACGGATACGGCAACATCCAGCTGGTTATTCCCTCCTCCGGCACCTCCTACGAGATTGGCGCCACTGCCATTTTCAAAGGCTGCAAGCATCCCAATGCCGCCAAGCTGTGGATTGAGTATGCCCTGAGCCCCGACTGCGTGAATCAGGCCCAGGACAACGGTTCCTATCAGTTCCTGGTCATTGACAACGCCACGCAGCCTGCTGTGGCCGCGGAGTTTGGTCTGGA
>DVME01000052.1 GCA_018715175.1 Candidatus Limiplasma stercoravium | reverse complement strand
GCAGGTCGATGCCGTTTTCCTTCTTGAAGGTGTCGGCCACATAGCTGATGATGCGCTCGTCGAAGTCGTCGCCGCCCAGGCGGGTATCGCCGTTGGTGGCCAGCACTTCAAACACGCCGTCGCCGATCTCCAGGAGGCTGACATCGAACGTGCCGCCGCCCAGGTCGTACACCAGAATCTTCTGGCCGCCCTCTTTGTCCAGGCCATAGGCCAGGGACGCAGCGGTAGGCTCGTTGATGATACGCAGCACTTCCAGACCCGCAATGCGGCCGGCATCCTTGGTAGCCTGGCGCTGGCTGTCGCTGAAGTAAGCGGGCACGGTGATGACGGCCTGGGTGACGGTTTCGCCCAGGTAGCTTTCAGCGTCCGCCTTGAGCTTTTGCAGGATCATGGCGCTGATTTCCTGGGGGGTGTATTCCTTGCCGTCAATGGACACCTTGTGCGCGGTGCCCATTTCGCGCTTGATGGAAATCACGGTACGCTCCGGGTTGGTAATGGCCTGGCGCTTGGCAATCTGTCCTACCAAACGCTCGCCGTCGCGGGAAAACGCCACCACCGAAGGGGTGGTGCGGGCGCCTTCGGCGTTGGGGATGACGGTAGGCTCGCCGCCCTCCATGATGGCGACGCAGCTGTTGGTGGTACCAAGGTCGATGCCGATGATTTTAGACATGGTGTATATCCTCCTCAAATTTGTGGCGCTTGGGCGCCATTTGGAAATGATCTGTGTTGGTTAGGCTTCGGGCACAACTTTGACCATGGCGTGGCGGATGACGACGCCGTCGAGTTGATAGCCCTTTTGGAGTACGGCGCACACGGTGCCGGGCTGCCCGTCGTCGGGTTCGCCCTGGAGCACGGCGTTTTCCAAGTTGGGGTCAAAGCGTTCGCCCAAGCGGTCGATGGGCTTGATACCGCGCTTGTCGAAGGCGTCGCACATGAGGCGAAGCACCATTTCGATGCCGTTTTTGAGGGATTCGTCCGGGCTGTCCTGAGCGGCGCTAAGCGCGCGCTCCAGGTTGTCCAGCACCGGCAGCAGCGCGGCGGCAAAGCTGCGGGCGCCATCGTCGAAGGCCTCCCGCCGCACGTTTTGGTTGCGGCGGCGGTAGTTTTCAAAATCCGCGCGGGCGCGCTGCGCCATTTCCAGGTACTCGTCCTGCTTTTTCAGCGCCTCCTCCAAAGCCTTGCTGGTGGGATCCTCCTGGGGCTCGGCGGGCGCTTCGTCCGCTTGCGCGGGCTCTACCGCCTCTTCCTGCGGGTCGATGGCCGGGGTTTGTTCGTCCGGGGGGATGTGTTGTGCGTCCATATTGTCTCCCTTTCGCATTTGCGCTCGACGTTTTTTGGCCAATGTGGTCACTCCTTATCCTGTGTAAACAGGTCGGTGAGCTGCTTGCCCATGGCGCTGAGAATGCTGAGCACCTTGCCGTACTGCATGCGCGTGGGGCCGATGACGCCGATGGTGCCGTGGGTGTCGTTGCCCAGGCGGTAGGTGGCCGTCACCAGCGAGCAGTCCTCCAATTCCGGGATGCCCGTCTCCGGGCCGATGCGCACGGTAAAAGCCATTTCTCCGTGCGTCTCCATCAGGCGGATCAGCTTGTCCTTGGCCTCCAGCACGCTTAGGAAACCTTTGGCCTTTTCCACGTCGCTGTACTCGGGGAAGTTGAGGATGTTGCTTGACCCACCCAAGGCAAGCTTGGCTTTGGAGGCGTCGGTTTCCACAGAATCCAGAAACTCCGCGATGCCGCTGAGCAGCTGGCGGCTGCTGCGCAACTCTGCGTAGGCGTCGCGCATGATGGCGATGGCCTCGGCCAAGGTGTGCCCGCTGAGGCGTTCGGTGAGCGTGCGGCTGATGGTGTACAGGGCGTCGGCGTCCAGGTCCGCGCCCACGGGCACCACGGTGTCGCGCATGATGCCTCCGTCCGTCACGATGACGATGAGGGCGCTGCGCGAGTTCACGGGCACCAGCTGAAGGTGGCGAATGTGCAGCGCCTTGCCCTTGGGACTCATCACCAGCGCCGTGTACTGCGTCAACCCCGACAGCACCCGCGCGGCTTGGGCGATCACGTCCTCCATCTGCCGCGCCCGGCTGTCGAAGTAGGCGCGCACGCTTTGGGCGTCGGCGGTGCGGATGGCCCCGCTTTTGAGCAGTTGATCCACGTATAGGCGGTAGGCCTTGGCGCTGGGCACGCGCCCGGCGCTGACGTGCGGCTGATCCAGATACCCAAGCTCTTCCAGGTCGCTCATCTCGTTGCGGATGGTGGCAGAGCTCAGGCCCATTTCGTACTTCTTGGAAATCGTCCGGCTTCCGACGGGGATGGCGGTGAGGATGTAGTCGTCGATGATCGCCTGCAAAATGCGAAATTTGCGGGCATCCATCGCCATGGCCTGTCACCTCCTCCTTCGGCTTGTTAGCACTCGATGGGGTTGAGTGCTAACGCATTCATATCATATGCCACGCCCCCCTGTTTGTCAAGAGCTTTTGCGTTTTTTTGGGCGGGAATTCAACGATTGTTCATAATCCCGGCGCCGCGCGCCCGGCGTTGCCAGGCAACCGGCTTTGTGCTATAATACGCACAATCAGCCCGGCTTGGGCAAAAAGGAGGCGCACCCGTTATGTCCGACGCCGTAAAGCAGATTGCCATGCGCATCCTGGATTTGCGCGAAATCTCGGACTACACCGTTGAACAGATGGCCGACGCGCTGGGCGTATCCATCGAGGAGTACCGCACCTATGAAAGCGGCGAATGCGACATGCCCATCAGCTTTTTGGTGAAAATCGGCGAGGTTTTTCATGTGGACATGACGGAGCTGCTCACGGGGGAAACCCCGCGGCTCAACGTGCTCAGCGTTACACGCGCAGGGCGCGGCCAGGAGATCAACCGTCACGACCAATACGTGTACAAAAACCTGGCGTATAACTTCGCCCACCGCAAAATCGAACCGCTGTACGTCACCGTGCCCCCCGAGGCCAACCGCACCCTCGTGCCCAACAGCCACGACGGGCAGGAGTTTGACTACATTCTTTCGGGGACGATGCGCCTGGTGATTGGCAAAAACGACGTGGTGCTGCACCCCGGCGACAGCGTGTATTACGATTCTCGCACGCCCCACGCGATGCAGGCGCTGGGCGGCGAGCCGGTGCATTTTTTGGCGATGGTCATCCCCTAAAGCCATGGGCGCCATAGCCGCGTAGTGATTAAGGAGTATGGTAGGAAATGCTGGCTGAACGATATCTTCGAACCGATTTGACCTCTCAGGAAGATTTTGAAAAACATTTTTCCCTCAACGTGCCGCCGTCGTTTCATTTTGCGTACGACGTCGTGGACGAGTACGCCCGCCTTCAGCCCCACAAGCGCGCGCTGATTTGGGAAGGGCTGACGGGCGAGGAACGCACCTTTACCTTTGGCGACATCAGCCGCATGAGCAACCAGGCGGCCAATGTTTTTGCCGCCCAGGGCCTGCGAAAAGGCGACCCGGTGGTGCTCATGCTCAAGCGGCGCTGGCAATACTGGGTGGCGGCGGTGGCGCTGCTCAAGGTGGGCTGCGTGCTCATTCCCGCCACGGCGCAGCTGCAAAAAAAGGATATCGTCTACCGCGTGCAGGCCTCGGGCGCGCGGGCGCTGATGTGCGTGGAAGAGCCGGGCGTTTTGGAACAGGTGCGCTTGAGCGCGCGCGAATGCCCGGGGCTTTGCTCGCTGTTTACCCTGGGCGACGCGGAAGGCTTTCTCAATTTTGACGCGCTGATGCAAACCGCCTCTCCCGTGTGGAAAAAGCCCGCCGACCTGCCCCGCAACGACGACATCATGCTCATGTATTTTACCAGCGGCACCACGGGCATGCCCAAGATGGCCGCGCACAGCTGGACGTATCCCATCGCGCAGGCCGTGACCGCCTACTACTGGCATAACGTGGGCGACGAGGACGTACACATGGCCGTGGCGGATACCGGCTGGGCCAAGGCCGGCTGGGGCAAGCTGTATGGGCAATGGATGTGCGGAGCCACGCTGTTTGTGTACGATTTTGACCGCTTCGTCGCCGCCGACCTGCTGCGCCAGCTCGAGAAACATCGCGTGACTTCCTTTTGCGCGCCGCCCACGGTGTATCGTTTCCTTATAAAAGAAGATCTGAGCCGCTATGATCTCAGCGCTCTCAGGTGGGCCAACTGCGCCGGCGAGCCGCTCAACCCCGAGGTGTACGACCAGTTTTTGCGCCTGACCGGGGTGCGCATTCACGAGGGCTTCGGCCAGAGCGAGACCACGCCGCTTTTGATGACCAGCAAGTGGATGGATCCCAAACCCGGCAGCACAGGCCGCCCCTCGCCGGCCTACGACATCGCCCTGGTGGACGAAAACGGGCAGGATGTGGACGACGGCGTGGAAGGCGAAATCGTGGTGCGGCTCAACCGCGGCCGGCCGGCCGGCCTGTTTTTGGGCTACTACCGCAATCAGGAACAGACGGACGCCGTGTTTTATGGCGGCGTATACCACACCGGCGACATGGCCTGGCGCGACGTGGACGGCTACTACTATTTCATCGGCCGCAGCGACGACGTCATCAAATCCAGCGGCTACCGCATTGGGCCTTTTGAGGTGGAAAGTGCGCTGATGACCCATCCCGCTGTGCTGGAGTGCGCGGTGACCGCCGTGCCGCATCCCGATCGCGGTCAGGTGGTCAAGGCCACGGTGGTACTGGTCAAAAACCGCGGCTACGAGCCTACCGACGCGCTGAAAAAGGAGCTGCAAAACCACGTCAAGCAGGTTACGGCTCCCTACAAATACCCCCGTATCGTGGAGTTTGTGGACGAGCTGCCCAAGACCATCAGCGGAAAGATCCAGCGCAAGCTCATCCGCCGCATCGACCGCGACACCGCCGCCAGCGCACACGTGCGCCGCGTGTCCTTCGAGCCTGTAACCGCCCAAAACTTCAACGAGGTGGCCGCTTTGCGCGTGTCCAAGGATCAAAAGGGCTTTGCCGACAGCCCGCTGTATTCCATGTCGCAGGCGTTCGCCCTGGGCGACGGTCGCCAACCCTACGCCATTCGCTCCGATGAGGGCGTGGTGGGCTTTGTGATGTTCCGCTACGGAGGCGAGGGCCGCACGGAGATCGCCAATCTGCTCATCGACGCCGCCCACCAGGGCCTGGGCCTGGGCGCCGCCGCCATCGACCGCGCGGTGGAAACCCTGCGCGGCGATCAGCGCACCCGCGCGGTACACCTGGCCATTGCCCCGGACAACGAAATCGCCCGGGCGCTGTACGAAAACATGGGCTTCATGGCCCTGGGCATGGACGCGCAAGGCCGCATGCTCCTGGAAAAGGCTCTTTGATCTCGAATTCATGTGCACACTTGTAACAACCGCGCCGGGCCGTCCTTTCTGTAGATGGCCTCGGCGCGGCGTTTTACGCCTTTTCGGGCGCATTTGTGCAAAAAAACGAGAGCCGGGGGGTTTTATCCATCCCGCATGTGTTGTATAATAGGAGATGATATCGCGGCCATTTCTCAACGCGGGGAGGGGAGCCAATGGAAACGCTGTGGGAGCAGATACGCACCTTGTTATGGAACGTATTCAACCGCCCCACCATCGCCGATTTTTTGGACATCCTCATCGTCGCCTTCCTGCTGTACGAGCTGCTCATGCTGACCAAGGAAACCCGCGCCAGCGCCGTGCTCAAGGGCCTGGCCATGCTGGTTTTGGCCAGCTGGTTCAGCGATCTTTTGGGCTTGACCGCGCTTAACTGGGTGCTGCTCAACATTGTCAACAACGGCGCGGTGGTGCTGGTAATTCTCTTTCAGCCCGAACTGCGCAAGGCGCTGGAGCAAATTGGCCGCGGCACCATCCGTGAAAGCTCGCGCATTCAAGACATGGAGCAGAGCGAGCACATCGTAGAAGAAATTACCAGCTGCCTGCTTACCCTCAGCCGCCGCCGCGTGGGAGCGCTGATCGTGATCGAACAGCGCATCGGCCTCAAGGACGTCATCGAGACCGGAACCACCCTCAACTCCCAGATTTCCGCCGCTTTGCTGGAAAACATCTTCGAACCCAACACCCCCTTGCATGACGGCGCCGTGGTCATCCGCGGCGGGCGCATTATGGCCGCAGCCTGCATTTTGACCCTTAGCGAGGGCAAGGGCATCAGCCGCGAGCTGGGCACCCGCCACCGCGCCGCCTTGGGCATCACGGAAACCACCGACGCCGTCACCCTCATCGTCAGCGAGGAGACGGGCATCATCTCCATGGCGCGGGAGGGCCGCCTGACCCGGCATTTGGATCGCGCCGCGCTGGAAAACGTGCTGACCTCCCTCTATCATCAGAAGGAAACCGGTCTGTGGACCGCCCTTATGGAAAAGACCCGGCGCCGGAAAGGAGGCGCTTTATGAACGCCCAACCCAAACACAACGATGCCAACAACAGCGTCCGCCAGGCGCTCAAGCGCACCCCGCGCGCGGTTCTTCGCGCCCTGTACCGCAATTGGCCGTGGAAACTGCTGGCCCTTCTGCTCGCCCTGGGCCTGTGGGCCGTTCTGATTAGCCAAGATCCCACCCTTACCCGCGAGCGCGTGTTTACGGACGTAAGCATCAGCGTGACCGGCGCCGACAGCCTGCGCCGCAACAGCCAGCTCATCGTGGTCAGCGGCTTGGAGGAGGAGGCCCTGACCGCCCGCATGAGCGTGGACGTGCCTCAGCGCGAGTATAACTCGGTCTATGCTTCCTATTACAATCCCCGCGTGGATCTTACGCGCGTCACCAGCCCCGGCGAACAGGAGCTGCGCGTGCTGACCACCTCCACCACCACCTACGGCACCGTGACCGGCATCTCCCCGGAAAGCGTGACCATCGTGGTGGACGAATACGTGGTCAACTACCGCGTGCCGGTGTCCATCAACATCAGCGGCGAATACCCGGAGGGCTTCTACGGGCCGGCGCCTTCGCAGGATCCGTCGGTGGTGGCGGTCAGCGGCCCCAAGAGCGTGGTGGACAGCGTGGCCCGCATCTACGTTGACTTTGACCTCTCCTCCCTGCCAGCCCAGGCCGGCGAGGTGCGCACCGCCCTGCCCATGCGCTTTGTGGACAGCGACGGCAACGAGCTGGACGGCTCGCTGCTGGAGGTGTCCAGCGCGGATGTCGTGCTCAGAACCATCACCGTGGAACAATCGCTCTATCCCACACGCCAGATCCCGCTGAGCGACTTGGTGCTCACCGAGGGCGAACCCGCTACCGGTTATAGCGTCACCAACATCTCCGTGTCGCCCGCCTCGGTGCTGGCCGCCGGCGAGCAAACCGAGCTGGACGCCGTGGACTCGCTGTTTGTCGTTGATCCGGTGGACATCTCCGGCCTGAGCGAAAGCACCACCGTGGAGGTGCGCATCCAAAAACCGACCGAGCTGGTCTACGTTAGCCCCGACCGGGTGACCATTACGGTGGAAATCGAGCCGACGATGATTTCCCGCACCTTCTCCAGCATGCGCCTGAGCGTGCGCGGCTCGCAAAGCGGCCAGTCCGTCGGCCTGAGCGCAAGCTCGGTATCCGCGGTGCTAACCGGCCCTGAGAACCTGATTTCCTCCCTCTATGAATCCGGTGTGGCCGCCTATGTCAATGTGTCCGGCCTGGAACCGGGCACCTATGAGCTGCCGGTGCTCATTTACCTGGAAGGCGAGGACATGACCGGCGTGACCTATACCCCGACGCCTTCCGTTGTAACGGTTGACGTGGGCGAGCCTTAAACGCGATTTTTTTCCGGAAAGGATCGGCGCATGAACGGCTTTACCAATTCGCTTCTTTCGGTGCTGCTCAGCTGGGTGCGCTCCCTGGTGGGAAACCTGTGGAGCTTTGCAGGCAGCGACGGCGGCGGCTCGTTTTACAATTTCATGGCCGCGCATTGGCTGACGGTGGTGGTGGTGCTGTGTGCGGGCGGCTTTGTGGTGGATCGGCTGATCTACCTCATCCGCTGGCGTCCCTATTACGTGTGGGGTAGCAAGCTGCGCCGTCTGCTGGGCGCGCGCCATCGGGAGGCTCAGGCGCCGCCCGAACCGGCCTATGTTCCCCCGCAAGACAGCGAGGAACCGCCCACGCAAACCTACGCGCCCGCCGGTTTTGCCCATCCCGCAGCCCAAGAGCCTGGGGACGAGCTGAACCTGGGCGACGACTGGGAAGCCTGGGAACAGGAGGAAGAGGCCGTGCCGCCCTCGCCCAACGCGGCCTTTGCCAAGCGCCTGTATGACGTCCAAGCCGGTTTTGCGCCGCCCATGACGCCCCAGGAGCTCTATGCGCCGCCAGCCTCGGATCCCGCCTACGCGCCCGTGCATCCGGGCCTGGATGACGAAACCTTCCGCCAGAACTTCGGCCTGAATGAGTCCGAGGACGAGGAAGCACTTTATCCCGGCGCGGCGGAATTCCAGCCCTTCACCGCGCGCGAAACCGCCGTGCCCCAGGAGCCCGGTGTCCTGCGCCGCCTGGCGCGGAAGGCGCGCAGCCTGGTCAGCGTGGACGACGACGAGCACCGGCCCGAGGATTTGCATCCTACGGTGGATGTCTCCAAGGCGTTCCACGATCCCGTATACCCACAGCCCAAAGACCTGGAGAGGTGAGCCCCATCAAGACCTTTGACGAACGGTTTTCCGTGCTGGTCGGAAACTACGGCAGCGGAAAGACCGAACTGGCCATCGCCCTGGCGCGCGCCGCGCGGGGACGGGTGGCGCTGGTGGATTTGGATATCGTCAATCCCTATTTTCGCAGCGCCGAACGCTCGGCGCTTCTCAGCGGGGAGGGCGTGGAGGTGTTCATGCCCTCCTTTGCCATGTCCACGGTGGACATTCCCGCGTTGCCCGCTGAACTGATGAAGGTGTTTCAGCAGCCCTATGACCGCGTGATCATCGACGTGGGCGGCGACGACACGGGCGCGGTGGCGCTGGGCGGCTTTGCGCCCGCCATCCGCCCGGTGCGCAGCGAAATGCGCGTGTATTACGTGGTCAATGCCTGCCGCCCCTTCAGCGCCACGCCGGAGGTCATTGCGGAGATGTTTGGCCTGGTGGCGGCCCGCGCGCGGCTGACCCCGGACGCGCTGGTCAACAACACCAACCTCCAGCAACAGACCACGCCCGAGGTTCTGGCCCAGGGACACGCGATTGTGTGTCAGGCCGCGCAGACGCTGGGCGTGCCCGTGGCCTTTGCCAGCGGCTTGGAGGGGATGCAAAGCGCCCTGCCGCCCGGCACGCCGTATTTTGCCTTTGAACCGGTCATGCTGCCCGAGTGGATGGAGGATTGCCCGTGACCGATTGGCCCGAGGAATTCATGCGCCGCATGAACCGGCAGCTAGGCGCGGAGGCGGACGCTTTTTGGCAGGCGATGGCGCGCCCCTACGAGCGCGGAGTGCGCCTCAACCCCGGCAAGCCGGCCGCGGTGAGGGACGCGGGCGAACCGGTGCCCTGGTATCCGGCTTTGGGGCGCTACTTGCCCCTGGACAGCGCCGCGGGCGCGGAGCCTTTGCATGAGGCCGGGGCGTACTATTTGCAAGAACCCAGCGCCATGGCGCCGGTGGCGGCGCTGTCGCCCAAGCCCGGGGAGCGCGTGCTGGATTTGTGCGCCGCTCCCGGGGGCAAGAGCACGCAGATCGCCGCGGCCTTGGGCGGCGACGGGCTGCTGGTCTGCAACGAACCCGTGCCCGCTCGCGCCCGGGTGCTCAGCCGCAACGTCGAGCGCATGGGCGTGACCTGCGCGCTGGTCGTCAGCGCCGCGCCGGAAGCGCTGGCGCGCCTGTGGCCGGGCGTCTTTGACGCGGTGCTCGTGGACGCTCCCTGCAGCGGGGAAGGCATGTTTCGACGGCATCCCGAAGCGGCGCTGGAATGGAACGAACGCTCGGCTGAGGGCTGCGCCGCCCGGCAAAAGCACATCCTGCGCCAGGCGGCGCGGATGCTCAGGGCGGGCGGGAGGCTGGCCTACAGCACGTGCACCTTCAGCCCGGAGGAAAACGAGGGCGTGGTTGAGGCGTTTCTGGCCGCGGAGCCAGGCTTTGCGCCGCTTCCCTTTTCGCTGGGCGGCGGCTTGGACGCGCCGGCAGGCCAGCTGCGCCTCTATCCGCACCGCGTGCGGGGCGAGGGGCATTTCGTGGCGCTGTTCGTGCGCCGGGACGCGCCCATGCCACCCGTCTCCCTTAACGCGCCCCCGGCGGCTTTGGCGCGGCCGGACGCGGCCCTGCTGAGGGCTTATGGCGCGCTGGAACAAGACCTGGGGCCTTTGCCGAAGGCCAATGCGCAGCTGGGCCAAACCCTGGTTTGCGCGCCGCCGCTGCCGCCGCTTCAGGGCGTGCGCGTCTTGCGGGCGGGGCTGCACCTGGGCGCGATGTGCGGCAAGGTATGTCAGCCGGATCACGCGCTGGCGCTGGGCGCGGCGCAGCCGCTGCGCCCGGTGCCCTTGGATCGCGCGCAAGCCCTGGCCTACCAAAGCGGCCAGGCGCTTCCGGCCCCGGAAACCCTGCGCGGATACGTGACGCCAACCTACGAAGGTTTGGCGCTGGGTTTTGCCAAAGCCTCCGGGGGCCAGCTGAAAAACCACTATCCCAAGGGCCTGCGGCGCGCCGGCCTTCGATAACGAAACGCCCCGGCTTGCGTTGCAGGCCGGAGCGTTTGCGTTTAACCGTTGACGTTGGGGGTGTCGGGATCGTTGGGCGGCACGGTCATCTGCGGCGCCTCGCTGGGCGCGGACGTTTCCACCGTCGCGCCGTCGCTGGTGGGCCAAGGATCGTTGTCCACATGGCAAGCCGAAAGCATCACCGCCGCCATGATACAAAGCAGCATCAACCATAGGCGTTTCTTCATTAGGCATTCCTCCCATCTCTGAGTATACCACACAAAACGCTTCCGCTCCTTTACAAATTGCGTCATGCTTGTTACAATATTCTCAACGATCCTTCCAATAGCAAGGAGATGGCGGTATGAGCAACATCTGGCATGATATTTCCCCTTCGCGCATCACCCGCAACGACTTCGTGAGCGTCATTGAAATCGAAAAGGGAAGCAAAAAGAAATACGAGCTCGACAAGGAAACCGGGCATCTCATCCTTGACCGCATCCTCTACACCTCCACCCACTACCCCACCAACTACGGATTCATTCCCCGCACCTATGCCGACGACAATGATCCCCTGGACGTGCTGGTGCTTTGCAGCGAGGTCATTCAGCCCCTCAGCCTGATCCGCTGCTATCCCATCGGCGTGATCACCATGCTGGACCAGGGCCGCCTGGACGAAAAAATCATCGCCATCCCCTTTGAGGACCCCACCTACAACACCTATCGGGACATCAGCGAGCTGCCGGCGCATACCTTTACGGAAATCAGCCATTTTTTCACGGTTTACAAGAGTTTGGAAGGCAAGGAAACCGTGGTGGACGAGCTGCGCGGCGCGCAGGAAGCGCAGGAAGTCATCCAAAAGTGCCTGGACGCTTACGTGGATAAGTTTTGCAGGTGAGAGTATGGACGGCGTTTGGCAAAGCCTGTACGAAGCCGCGCGTGCGGCGTGCTGCCCGCGGACGGTATCGGACTATGTGCAGGTGGGCGGCGTAGGGGCGGCGGTGCTGTCGGCCTCCGGAAAAATCTATACGGGCGTCTGCGTGGACACCGCTTCCACTTTGGGGATCTGCGCGGAGCGCAACGCCCTTTTTCACATGCTCGCCAACGGCGAAAGCGCGTTTGTCAAGGTGGTGGCCGTGGACTGGGAAGGCCGGGTGCTTCCGCCCTGCGGCGCCTGCCGGGAGCTGATGGTGCAGCTGATGCCGCAAACCTATTCGGCCGTGGAGGTGCTTGTGGATGGGGAAACCGCCGTTTCCCTGGCCGATTTGACGCCCCGTTGGTGGATATCCTGAATCGGAGATTTTGTCATACCTTTGTAAAAAAAGAGAGACGCTCAAAGCCTTTCTTTGCGAAAAGGCTATACTTTTCTTTGCGTTTCATGTACAATAGGAGGTGGCAATTTCGTAACATTTTTGCGTCATAGGGAAGGAGAGGGTTGCGTTGCGGCGATGGACCGGTCTATTGTTAACGGTGGCGCTTCTGTGCGCCCTGTGCGTTGCCCGGGCGGACGATACAGGCGCGCTGTCCGAAACGGAGCTGAATGAATGGCTGGTCAGGGCCATGAGCGACAGCCTTGGTCAGACGCCCCTGAACGCGCCGGTGGACGAGGCTTCGCTCACCGAGGACGGTTATGCTTTTTTGTATAGCTTTGCCACGCTGTACTACGACAAGCCCGAGCTGGACACGCAAAGCCGTCTCCAGGGCATCTCCGTCACCGGGGAAGGCTATGCGGGTCCGCGCGGCGTGGCGCTGGGCTCGGACGTGCAAGACGTTTTGGATGCTTACGGCGGGCAAAACCCGCGGCTGCTGTCCGACGGCGGCCTGGCCGCCCTGTACGCGATCAACGATCTGCCCCGCGCGGCCTATTGGGGCTGGGCGCAGCTGGACGCGCAGGGGGCGGTCGCCGCGGTGCGCCTGGCCATGCACGTCCGTTCCGACGAGGATTGCTACACCGACGCGGGGCTGCTTTACGAGCTGGAGGACGGCAAGGTCACGGGCATCCGCGCCTATGGCCTGTGCGCGGTTGTGACGCTGGAGGAGGTCGTGGGCAATCTCAACGCCGTCCTTGGCGTGGAGGCGGCCAGCGGCTTGGCGCAAACCGAGCCGGTGGTGGTGGGGTATTATTCCGAGCATGACGCAAACGGCTTTTTGGATACGGATCTGGTTTTTGACGGACTGAACTTTTTGACCGCCACGGATGCCGACGCCCGCGCTCTGCTGGGAGAGCCCACGGCGCAAAACACCGTTACCGACGACACCGGCGAGGCGCTCATGACGCTGGAATGGACGGGCGTGAGCATGACCTTCGCCGAGAATGGGGCGCGCCTGGAAACCGTCACCCTCACGGGCGGCGCGCTTGAGGGCCCGCGCGGGCTTGCGGTGGGCATGCCGCGCGCTGAGGCGCTCAAGCTGTTCATGGCCGACGGCGAAGGCCGGGTGCTGTCCGGCAGCGCCGTGCTTTACGGCGACGGCGTCAACGCGCCTTACGGCCTTTTGGAAGGCGGAGCGGACGCCGGGGCCGCGCGCTATGTCTGCCGGGTGGACGGCGTGGATGTCACCCTTCGGCTGGCGTTTGCGCAGGGCGTATTGAGCGAAATCATGATCTACTCCTGGTAAAAACGCCGGGAAACGGGAGGGATTGCGCATGAGGATTGACCTGACCTGTCCGGTGGAGCTGTGGCAATATGCCATGCCCACCGAGGATGACGCGGAATGCACTTTTGTAATGAACAACCTCAGCGATAAGGTGGTGACCTCCGTGCAGGTCACCCTGGCCTGCTATGACCGCGAGGACCAGCAGCTGTTTCGCCAAACCGAACGCATCCAGGGCCTCAAGGCCGATGCGGGCGAGCGCTTTACCATCATGCTCCTGCCCAGTCAATGGCGCGGCGTGGAAGGCGTGGACCTGATGATCGAAAAGGTCTGGTTCGACGATGCCAGCGTCTGGCGCAAGGGCAATGCGCCGCTGACGCGTTACGAGTCCAACGCCCTGCCCAAGGGCCGCGCGCTGGACGAGCTGCGCTTTGTGGCCGGGCAGGACGCCGTGGGTTATCCTCAGACGCAGGAAGAGGTATGGGTGTGCGTGTGCGGGCGCGCCAACGCGCTGGACAGCCAGCGCTGCTGCCGCTGCGAACGCCGGCGCGAGGCGGTATTCGCCAGCTATAGCCCGGACAACGTAACCCACGTGATTGCCGCGCACGAGCAAAAGCTCAGCCAAACCGCGCGCAAGGCGCATGAGGAAAACAACCTCGTGCAGGAGAAACTGGAAAAACAGCACATCGCCCGGCGCCGGCGGCGCAAGCAGACGCTGCGCCTGACGCTGAGCCTCGCGGCCGTGGCCGTGATCGCGGTGGCGGCGGTGGCGTGGGGCATTCCCGCCCTGCGCTACTACAACGCTCAAAGCCTGCTGTCCCAGGCGCGCTACGACGAGGCGCGGGCCGCTTTCGCCCAAATGGGCAGCTACGGCGACGCGCAAGCGCAGCTTTTACGCTGCGACTACCTGGAGGCCCTGGACGCCCTCAACGCCGGGGACGCGGATTCCCTCATGGACGCGGCGGAGCGCTTTTTAGCCCTTCAAGACTACGAGGACAGTCATTCCCAATGGCAGAAGGCCACGTATGCCCTGGGCAAAATGTACTTGGAAACCGGGGAGTACGACCTGGCGGCGGACAGCTTCCAAACCCTGGGCGATTATGAGGACAGCGAGACCCTGGTGCAGGAAGCCGCCTACCGCCAAGCGATGGTCTTTTTGGAGGCCGGCAGCTACGACGCCGCCCGCGCCCTGTTCGCCTCCATTCCCGATTACCAGGACGCGCACGAGCGCTATCAGCAATGCTACTACGACCAGGGCAAGGCGTACCTTGAGAACGGCGAATATACCCAGGCGGTGGAATGCTTTTACGCCGTGGGCGAGTACGCCGACGCCATGAGCCTCATCAGCCAGGCGTACTATGCCTTGGCCGAGAACGCCCTGGCCGCGGGCGATTACGAAGCGGCGGGCGAAAACTACCTCCTGGCCGGCGATTACGAGGACGCCCCGGCCAAGGCCAACGAATGCCTCTATCAGCAGGCCCAGTCCTTGGCTTCCGAAGGCGACTATGAGCGCGCGGCGGAGCTGTTTTTGCGCATTGCCGGCTACCTGGACAGCGAGGGCCAGGCGCAGCTGTGCCTCTACCGCCAGGCCCAGGCGCATATCCAAGCGGGCGACGATGCCGCGGCCCTGGCGCTTTTGGAAACCATCACCAACTATAACGACGCCATGGAACTGATCTATCAATGCCGCTACCGCCTGGCTTTGGCTGCGCGCGAGGAAGGCGACCTGCTGCGCGCCGAAGAGCTGCTGGAGGATGTGGACGATTATGAGGACAGCGACGACCAGCTGACCGCCGTGCGTTATGCGATTGCCGAGGAAGCCTGGGCGCGCGAGGATTACGCGACGGCGGAGGTGTACTATGCCGCGGTATCGGGCTATGAGGACAGCCGCTCCAAGCTCAATCAGGCGCGCTATGCCCTGGCGCAGCAGTCCATGACGGCGGGGGACTACGCGGCCGCCGCCAACCTCTATGAGCAGTTGGCCGATTACGAGGACAGCGCCGAAAAGTTGGAAGAAGCGCGCTATCAGGAGGCCATGGCGCTTTTGGAGGCCGGCAACGAAATGGCCGCAGCCCAGGCGCTTGCCGCCCTGCCGGACAGCGAACGGGCGCAGGAAGCGCTCAAGGGTCTCTACGTGGCCCAGGCCGGGCGCATGATGGAAGCAGGGGACTATGAGGCTGCCGCGGAGCAATATCAGCTGGCCGGCGACGAGGATGGGTACCGGCGCAGCCTGTACGCCCAGGCTGAGCAATCCTACAACGAGGGCGCTCTGGCGGCCGCAGCCGCGGCCTTTGCCGCGCTGGGCGATTACGAGGACGCCGCCGAGCGCGCGCAGGCCTGCTATGACCAATACCTGGGCGACGCGCCTAAACAAGCGCGGGCGGCGAGCGAGGCCGGGGACGCCCTTGGGGTCATCAACGCGCTGCGCGACGTGGATTTGACCGGCCTCACCGGGGAATACGCGGATTTGGAGACGCTGTGGCTGGAGGCGTGTTACAGCTATGCCGACGAGCTGTACAACGCAGGCCGTCCCTACGAAGCCCTGCCCTACTACCAGGCCGTGGGCGACTACCGCGATACGCCCACCGAAAAGTTGGGCCGCCGCGCCTACCTCATCCTGGGCGAATGGGAATCCTCCAGCGGGCTGCGCGCCGTCTTTGAAACCGACGGCGCCTGCGACCTCATGGGCGAGGCGCTGTGCTTTCGGGTGAGCAACTTCAGCGTGTATACCGGTCAAACCGCCGACGCCATGACCGTGACCCACCAGATTACCACGCTCAACGATACGTCCCTGACCATCCGTGACCTGCGCAGCGGCACGGTGTATCGCTTCACGCGCACGAGCGAAACCGGCCTGCCCCTTATTCCCCTGCCCCAGAGCGTGGAGGCCGAGGATGCCCAAGACGCCTGAAAAACTGGATATCCCAGCGCTGCACGGCCTGCGCGCGCTGATGGTGTTCATGGTCGCGTACTATCATATTTGGCAGCAAAGCTGGCTACCGCAGTATGGCAGGGTGCTGGGACAATGGATCAATGGGGATTACATCGTCCGCACGGGCTACCTGTTTGTGGACGGGATGCTGCTGCTAAGCGGTTTCCTGCTGTTTTTGCCCTATGCCCGGCAGATGATGGAACGCACGCCCGTGCCGGATACGCGGCGGTTTTTCCTCAACCGCGCGGCGCGCATTCTGCCCAGCTACCTGTTTTGCGTGCTGGTCATGCTGGCGCTGGTAGCGCTTCCCCAGGGAATGTACGCCTCCTGGCAGGAAGGCGCGGCGGACGTGTTGGCGCACTTGACGTTTACCTTTCCCTTCTTTTATCAAACCAACCTGCAAACCCCGCTCAACAGCGCGTTGTGGACGGTGGCGGTGGAGGTGCAGTTTTACCTGTTGTTCCCGTTCCTGGCGCGGCGGGCGCAGCGCTGGCCGGCCGTGACGCTGATGCTGATGGCTCTGGCAGGCCTTTTGTGGCGCGGCGGCGCGGCGGTCTGGGCGGAGGACACCAGCCTGTTGGTTAACCAAATGCCCGCCTTTTTGGATGTCTACGCGCTGGGCATGGCCGGCGCCATGGTGTATGTGCGGTTGCGCCTTTGGCTGGCTCAGGCGGACCGGCTTAGCCGCACGGCGCTGAGCCTGCTGGCGGCGGGCCTGGTGGCCCTTGGTATCTGGGGCGTCTTGGCAACCTTGGGCATGCAATGCGAACAGGGGCTCAAAGGCTATGAAGAGCTACGCTTGGGCCAGCTTCTTTGGCGGCTGCCCTTTGCCGCCGCCGTGCTATGCGCAACGCTGGGCCTGGCGCTGATGCCTCGGCGCGCGCAATGGCTCATGGGCAACCGCCTGGCGCGGTTTGCGTCCGCCATTTCGTATAATTTCTATATTTGGCATCAGGTACTGGCGGTGCAAATGCGAGAAGCCTGGTTTGCCGACGTCAGCGCGCTTCACAGCGATATCGGCCTGCAATGGGCCTATACCGTGCTCAGCATCAGCGTTTCCATCCTTGTCGCCGCGGCGGTCACTTACGGCTTGGAACAGCCGCTCTCCCGTCGCATCAAGGCCATCATACCCAAAGGAGGACATCTTGCATGAGGGATCCCAGGCTTGACAAACTCTCCCGTCAGCTGATTCGCTATTCCTGCGGGCTTCGCAGCGGCCAGCGCGTGCTCATTGAATGCTATGGCAGCGCCACGCCGTTTGTGACGGCGCTGGTGCGCCAAGCCTATGACGTGGGCGCTCTGCCCACGGTGGTGCTGCGCGATCACAGCGTGGATCGCGCGCTGCTCCTGGGCGGCAGCCAGGAAAAATGGGAGGCCGACGCGCGCATCGACGCGATGCGCATGGCCGAGATGGACGCCTACATCGGCATCCGCGCAGGCGACAACAGCTACGAGCAGGCCGACGTGCCCGCGCAGCGCCAGCAGCTGTACGCCCAGTACTACAGCAAGCCCGTGCATTCGGAAATCCGCGTGCCCAAGACGCGCTGGGTGGTGCTGAGGTATCCCACGCCTTCCATGGCCCAGCTCGCCCAAACGAGCCTGGAAGCGTTTGAGGATCACTACTTTGACGTGTGCAACCTCGATTACAGCCGGATGAGCCGCGCCATGGACGCGCTGGTGAGCCGCCTGGAAAAGACCGATCAGGTGCGCATCGTGGGCCCGGGTACGGATCTTCGTTTTTCCATCAAGGGCCTGCCCGCCATCAAGTGCGACGGCAAGTGCAACATCCCCGACGGCGAGGTGTTCACCGCGCCGGTGCGCGACAGCGTCAACGGCGTTATTCAGTACAACACCCCCAGCCTTTACCAGGGCCGCGTGTTTGAAAACACCCGCCTGGTGTTCCGCGACGGGCGCATCGTGGAGGCAACCTCCAGCGACACCGAGCGCACCAACCACATCCTCGACACCGACGAGGGCGCCCGCTACGTGGGCGAGTTCGCCATCGGCGTCAATCCCTACATCACCAAGGCCATCAAGGATACCCTCTTTGACGAAAAAATCGCCGGCAGCATCCACCTCACGCCCGGCAACAGCTACGACGATTGCCCCAACGGAAACGCCAGCGCCATTCATTGGGACCTCGTGCTCATCCAAACCCCCGAGTACGGCGGCGGCGAAATTTACTTTGACGGCGTTTTGGCGCGCAAGGACGGCCGATTTGTCCTGGACGAACTCAAAGCCCTTAACCCCGAAAACCTCATCGGCGAGGAGGGCGAGGCATGAACATCGTTGTCACCGGCGGCGCGGGGTTCATCGGTTCCAATTTCGTGTATTACCTCCTGGCGCATCACCCTGAGGATCGGGTGATCTGCCTGGACAAGCTCACCTATGCCGCAAGCATGGAGGCGTTGGACGACGCCATGCGCGACGAACGCTTCCGCTTCGTGCGCGGAGACATCGCCGATACCGACGCGGTGGAGAGGCTGTTTGCCGAGGAAAAGCCGGATATCGTGGTTAACTTCGCAGCCGAAACGCACGTGGATCGCTCCATCGACGACCCGGGCGTGTTTGTGCGTACCAACATCATGGGCACCCAGACGCTGCTGGACGCTTGCCGTAAACACGGCGTGCGGCGCTTTCACCAGGTCAGCACCGACGAGGTCTACGGCGATTTGCCCCTGGACCGGCCGGATTTGTTCTTTACCGAGGAAACGCCGCTGCATACCTCCTCGCCCTACTCGGCCAGCAAAGCCGGCGCCGATTTGCTGGCGCTTGCCTATGCGCGCACCTTTGGCCTGCCGGTGAGCATCACGCGCTGTTCCAACAACTACGGCCCCTATCAATTCCCCGAAAAGCTCATTCCCCTGATGATTTCCCGCGCCCTGGCGGACGAGTCCATGCCGGTGTACGGCAAGGGCGAAAACGTGCGCGACTGGCTGTATGTGGAGGATCATTGCGCGGCGGTGGATGCGGTGATGCGCATGGGCCGCCCGGGAGAGGTATACAACGTGGGCGGGCATAACGAGCGCACCAACCTCAGCGTTGTGCGCACCATTTTGCAGGAGCTTCGCAAGCCGGAAAGCCTGATTGCCTTCGTTACCGACCGGCCGGGGCACGACCGGCGCTACGCCATTGACCCGGCCAAGATTTCCGCGGAGCTGGGCTGGCTGCCGGCCACGCCCTTTGAGGAAGGCATCCGCCGCACCATTCGCTGGTATGTGGACAACCGCGGCTGGTGGAGCCGCATCCTCAGCGGCGATTACCGCGCCTACTACGAAAAAATGTACGCCCATCGCTGAAACGAGCGCCCCGGCCTAGGCCGGGGCGCTCAGACTGTCAAAAAACCTTCTGGGAGGTTCGGAGGGCCGCAGACCCGCAACCTCAATCGTCGCGGCGGGCGCTGGCCGCGCCCACC
>DVME01000051.1 GCA_018715175.1 Candidatus Limiplasma stercoravium | reverse complement strand
CCGGCCGAGCAATGGCCGGGTCTTTTTTTAGATAGCTTTTTCGCCGTGTCTTGACCCCGTTTGAGCAAAAAACGTATAATCAAGTCAAGCAAAGGAGGAATGCCCATGCAACCCACACGCGCGCAAAGGTTGGAGCGCACGGCGTCGCTGCTCACGCCGGAGCAAATGGTACGTCTGGAGAAGGCGCACGTCATGCTCCTGGGCCTGGGAGGAGTCGGCAGCTATGCGGCGGAAGCATTGGCGCGGGCTGGCGTGGGACGCCTAACCCTCGTGGATGCCGACACGGTGGCCGCCTCCAACCTCAACCGCCAGCTTCCCGCCCTGTCCAGCACGCTGGGCCTGCCCAAAGTGGACGTCATGGCCGCCCGCTTGCGCGACGCCGCGCCCGACCTTATCCTGACCGCCGTGCGCGCCTTTTATCTGCCGCAAAGCCCGGTGCCCATTCCTTCGGATTGCAGCCTGGTGGTGGATGCCATCGATACTGTCAGCGCCAAGCTACACCTGGCCAAAACCTGCTTTGAACAGGGAATCCCCCTCATCAGCTGCATGGGCGTGGGAAACCGCCTGGATCCTACGCGCCTGCGCATTGGCGACATCAGCCAAACCAGCGGCTGTCCGCTATGCCGCGTCATGCGCCGCGAGCTTCGTAAGCTGGGCGTGCCATCGCTGCGGTGCGTCTATTCCACAGAGCCCGCGCGTTCCCCTACCTGCTGTTGCGAAGCCTCTGAGCGGCCCGTTCCCGGCTCGCTCAGCTACGTCCCTTCCGTGGCAGGGTTGTACCTGGCCTATGAAGCGGTTCATTTTTTGACCGAAAATCACGAAAATAGCAATTCTATAGGATAGTCTTTTTCAAGGTTCCGTGATACAATAGCAGGCATAAGGTCATTTTCTATCGTCATGCTTGGAGGGTTTCGCTTGAATCAAGACATCATCATCATTGGCGGAGGCGTGGTCGGCTGCGCGGTGGCCAGGCTGTTATCCCGCTATGCCGCGACCGTGGCCGTGCTGGAAGCCGGCAGCGACGTTGCCGAAGGCGCAAGCAAGGCCAACAGCGGCATCGTACATGCCGGTTTTGACGCTGCGCCCGGCTCGCGCAAGGCACAGTTGAATGTGCGCGGCGCGCGCATGTATGCGCGGCTCTGCAAAGAAGTTGGCGCTCCCTATGCCCAGCCCGGCGCGCTGGTGCTGGCCTTCACCCCCGAGGATCGGGCCACCGTCGACGGCTTGTACCGTCAGGGCCTGGCCAACGGCGTGGAGGGACTGCGCGTGATCGAACGGGACGAGGTGCTGCGCCTGGAGCCCAATGTCAACCCAGCCGTGCTCTGCGCGCTTTTGGCGCCTACCAGCGGACTCACCAGCCCCTACGAGCTCACCTGCGCACTGGCAGATCACGCGGCGGTCAACGGCGTGACCTTCCACTTGGAAACCAAGGTTCAAAGCATTCGCCGCGCGGAGGATGGCTATGAGCTGGATACCAGCCGCGGCCCTGCGCGCTGCCGCGTGGTGGTCAACTGCGCAGGATCCGATTCCGGGCGTTTGCACAACCAGCTTTCCTCCCGCGAGCTTTGCATCATCCCGCGCAAAGGCGAGTACTACCTGCTTGATCACACCGACGCGCCGCCCTTTACCCGTACCATTTTTCAAACGCCCACGCGCATGGGCAAGGGCGTGCTGGTAAGCCCCACCGTGCATGGGAACACCCTGCTGGGGCCCACGGCAGAGGACGTTGAGGACGCCTTGGACGTCTCCACCACCGCGCAGGGGCTTGGCCAGGCGCGGGAAGCGGCCCGTTTGACCTGGCCCCAGGAGTCCCTTCGCTCGGTCATTACCACTTTTGCCGGCGTTCGCGCGCACGAACATGGAGGCGACTTTGTCATCGGTTCGGTGGAAGGCGCGCCGGGCGCATATGAGGCCGTCGGCATTGAAAGCCCCGGTTTAAGCGCCGCGCCCGCCATTGCCGAGGAGCTTGCGGAGAAAATTGCAAAGGACTTCCGCCTGGCGGTCAAGGCGGATTGGCGCCCGGCGCCCCGCCGCGAAAAGCCCTTTTACGACATGAGCCTTCAGGAGCGCGCCCAAGCCGTCGAGCGTGACCCGGCCTACGGCGTTTTGGTCTGCCGCTGCGAGCAGGTAACGGAAGCCGAGGTTCGCGCGGCCATCCGCCGTCCCGTGGGAGCGCGCACCATCGACGCGGTCAAACGCCGCACGCGCGCGGGCATGGGACGCTGTCAGGGCGGTTTTTGCAGCCCGCGCGTGCTGGAGATCCTCGCGGAGGAGCTTCACATCGACCCCACGGAAGTCACCAAGTGCGGCGGGGCCAGCCGGCTGCTGGTGGGAATCATCGGCCAGGCGGCGCAGCAAAAGGAGGTCTGAGCATGGAACACTTCAACGGCATCCCCCAGCCGGTGGACGTGCTCGTCATCGGCGCAGGGCCGGCGGGCATGGCGGCCGCCATCGCCGCGCGCGAAGCAGGCGTGGAAAGCCTGCTGGTTTTGGAACGCGAGCCGGACATGGGCGGCATTTTGCGCCAATGCATCCACAACGGTTTTGGGCTGCACCGCTTCAAGGAGGAATTGACCGGCCCCGAATACGCCCAGCGGGACATCGACCGCGTGCGCGAACTGGGCATTGAGGTTCGCTGCGGCACCACGGTATTGAGCGTAGACGCGAACCGGCTGGTAACCGCCGTCAGCCGCGAGCATGGTTTGACCCTGCTAAAAGCCAAAGCCATCGTGCTGGCCATGGGTTGCCGAGAACGCCCGCGCGGAGCCTTGGCCACGCCCGGTACGCGCTGCGCCGGGATTTACTCGGCTGGGACGGCGCAGAAGTTCGTCAACCTGGAGGGCTACATGCCCGGCAAGCGCGTGGTGATCCTGGGCAGCGGCGACATCGGCCTCATCATGGCCCGGCGCATGACCCTGCAAGGCGCGCAGGTATTGGCTTGCGTGGAGCTCATGCCCTACTCCAGCGGCCTCAACCGAAACATTGTGCAATGCCTGCACGACTATGGCATACCCCTCTACCTCAGCCACACCGTCGTGGACATCCAGGGGCGCGAACGGCTGAGCGGGGTGACCGTAGCGCAGGTGGATGAGCGGCGCGAACCGGTGCCCGGCACGGAAAAGCACTTTGACTGCGACACGCTGCTTTTGTCCGTGGGCCTCATTCCCGAAAACGAACTGAGCCGTCAAGCCGGCGTGGAAATCTCGCCGCTAACGCAGGGCGCCGTCGTGGACGACACCTTGCAAACCAGCCGTGAAGGAATTTTCGCGTGCGGCAATGTGTTGCACGTGCATGACCTGGTGGATTTCGTCAGCGCCGAAAGCTTCAAGGCCGGGCGCGCGGCGGCGGCCTACGCCATGGGCAAACGCCGCGCCGGAGACGCCATAGCCGTTCGGGACGGGCAAGGCGTGCGCGGCGTAGTGCCTCAGCGCCTTTTGCGCCAGGACGCGCCCGAGGCTGTGCAGCTGATGTTCCGTCCCGACGCCGTGTATGAAAACGCTACCCTGCGCATCCTGGACGGCAAGCGCGAGGTGCTGCGCCAGCGCAAGCGCATCCTTACGCCTGGCGAAATGGTAGAAGTGACGCTCAAGCCCGAGCACATCGCCGCTCTCAGCGGCGGCGACGTGACCGTGTGCATCGCGCGCTAAAGGAGGCGGACGCAATGGAGCAAATCATCACCTGTATCAATTGTCCGGTTGGCTGCCGCATGCAGGTTTGCGTGGAAAACGGCGAGGTTATATCCGTTTCGGGCAACAGCTGCAACCGGGGCGTAGCGTACGCCCGTCAGGAATGCGTCGCGCCCATGCGTATGGTGACAGCCGTGGTGCCTGTGCGCGCAAGCCGCATGCCCGTCAGCGTCAAAACGCGCGCGCCGATCCCCAAGGAGCGCATTTTCGACTGTATGCACGCCCTGTCTGAACTATCGCTGACCGCGCCCATTCACATGGGCGACGTGGTGTGCGCGGATGTTTGCCACACCGGGGTGGATGTGATTGCCACCAAAACGGTGGAATAAGGAGCTTACTCGATGCTTTCCTTCCTCAAGAACCCGGATCGCAGTACGCGCGCGCTGATGTACACTTGCTTTTTCTCATTTTTCTGCAACGGCGCGCTTACGCTGACGATGGGTTCGGTCATGCCGGATCTCAAAGCCGCCTACGGCCTGAGCGACACGCTCAGCGGCGTGTTTCTCTCCGCGCATTCGGCGGGCAACCTGGTGGCAGGCTTCATCAGCGGTCTGATTCCGCTGTACCTGGGACAACGGCGTTCCATTGTGCTGCTGTCTTCTTTGGCGTTTTTGGGCTTTTTGATGATGCTTTTGTGGGGCAACCCCGTTTGGCTGTTGGTTGCGTTTATCTTTACGGGCATGGGCCGCGGCAGCGTGACCAATTTTGACAACCGCATGGTCAATCTGCTTTCCGGCGGCAGCCCGGCCGCTACCAACCTGCTGCACGGTTCGTTTGCCGTGGGCGCAATTCTGGCCCCGATGTTCTTTTTGGGTTTGCGTTCGCTTATCGGCTGGCAGGCCGGGGTTGCGTTTGTGGTGCTGCTGGGGTTAATCAGCCTTCGCCGCTTCGGGCTGATGCGGGTGCCCAACGATCATCCCGACCGGTTCGATAAGGCCAACCGCACCCTTTCGTTTTTGCGCAATCCGTCGTTTCTGATCCTGGCGATGATGATGTTTTGTTACCTTTGTTCGGAATATGCCATCAACGGATGGCTGGTGACCTATATGCAAAACAAACCGGAGCTCATCGCCAGCTTTGGTGTGACGGGCGCGGCGCTGGATGACGCCGTGACCGCTTACAGCCAGAGCATGGCAACGCTTTTGTGGAGCGTGATGCTCTTAGGCCGCCTGGTCTGCGCGGCGCTGTCCGCGCGTATCTCGCAAAAGGTGCTGATGATGGTATCCAGCGTCGGCATCGCGGCCTTCTTTGTGATGATGCTCCTCAGCTCTGCGGTGGGGGCGGTAACGCTGTCGGTGGCTGGGCTTGGGTTTTGCATGGCGGGCCTGTCCCCGATGATCTATTCCGACGCGGCGGTCTTCACCAATACCTATCCCATGGCCACCAGCGCCTTGCTGGGCATCGGATCGGCGGGGGCCATGCTAATGCCCGCCATTGTGGGCGCCACAGCCGAACGCTTCGGCTTTACGGGCGGCATGAGCGCCATTTTGGTGACTGTGGTGCTCTTGATCGTCTTTGCGGTGCTCAACGTAACGGTCAAAACGCGAATGCCCGTTTCGGGAATTCCAACCCCGGCAGGGAAGCGCGAATGATTGAGTAACCGGGGCGCAGCCATCCAAGCCGGCAAAGCGCCCCGATAAAGTCAACCTCAACCGTCACGGAGGGCGCGGCTAGCACCCTCCGTGACGGTTGAGGTTGCGCATCTACGATCCTCCTACCTCCAGAATCGTTTTCGACTTCCTGACCGGATGGCGTTTCAACGGATCTCCCGGATTTGAAGACGCCGCGGCGTCTTTGCTTGCGGCTTAGTGTCCTGAGAACATGGATTTTTTCTCAAAGCCTTGCCGCGCAAGCTCGGCCGCCATTTCCTTGATTTTGGGGAAAGTCATCAGCACGCACTTCCCCCTCTGCGCCTTGATATGAATCGACGCGACTTGCTGATCCGATCGGCACTTGCTAAGGCTGGCATCCTTGAATTCGCACTTGATGATGTCGTGATAAGTCGTGCTGAACAGATGGTCGCTGTTCCTGCCGCTTTGCTTGTAGTAGATTCCCTGGTCCGTAATCAGCACATAGGCGTTCATCTGAT
>DVME01000050.1 GCA_018715175.1 Candidatus Limiplasma stercoravium | reverse complement strand
CCTTCGGCGCGGCCGGGGAAACGTGCAAGGAAACCTGGCTTGGCAAGGATTCCGAACCCACCGCGCATGTCGCTGGGTTCGGAAGGCAGCTCGAAGGGGACGGAGGGAAGCGTCAGCCCAGTGGGCTGTTGCCACCGAAGGTGGCAAAGCGACCTGAAGGAGTCAACCGAAACGTGCGGTGGGCGCGGCCAGCGCCCGCCGCGACGATTGAGGTTGCGGGTCTGCGGCCCTCCGCCCCTCCTGGAAGGGTTTTGGGACAGTCTGGCGGCACGCCTCGGGCGCGCCGCGTTTTTAATCCATCCTGGAATAATTGGGGCTTTCCTTGGTGATGGAAATATCGTGCGGGTGGCTTTCCTGGAGGCCGGCGCCGGTAATGCGGATGAACTCGGCGTCGCGGCGGAGGGATTCGATGTCGGGCGCGCCGCAATAGCCCATGCTGGAGCGCAGGCCGCCCACGAGCTGGTACACGGTATCGGCCAAGGGGCCCTTGTAGGGCACGCGGCCCTCAACGCCTTCCGGAACCAGCTTTTTATTGGCCTCCTGGAAATAGCGGTCGGAGGAGCCGTTGGCCTGCGCCATGGCGCCGAGGCTTCCCATGCCGCGGTAGACCTTGAAGCTGCGGCCCTGGTAAATCTCCATTTCGCCGGGGCTTTCGTCCACGCCGGCCAGGAGGCTGCCAATCATCACGGCGCGGGCGCCCGCGCCGATGGCCTTGGGGATGTCGCCGGAGTACTTGATGCCGCCGTCGGCGATGATGCTCACGCCGTGGCGGTCGGCTTCGCGGGCGCAGTCGCTCACGGCGGTCAGCTGCGGCACGCCGATGCCGGCGATGATGCGCGTGGTGCAAATGCTGCCCGGGCCGATGCCCACCTTGATCACGCTGGCGCCGGCTTCGATGAGGTCGCGGGCGGCGGCGGCGGTGGCCACGTTGCCGGCGATGATGGGCAGCTCGGGGAAGGCGGCGCGAATTTCGCGCACCTTTTGGCCCACGTCGCGGTTGTGGCCGTGGGCGGTATCCACGGCGATGATGTCCACCTTGGCGCCCACCAGCGCCTCCACGCGCAGCATGGTATCGCGGGTGATGCCCACGGCCGCGCCGCACAGCAGGCGGCCCTTGTGGTCCTTGGCGGAGTTGGGGTACTTGGTGGATTTTTCGATATCCTTGATGGTAATCAGGCCGCACAGTTCAAAGTCGTCGTTGACGATGGGAAGCTTTTCGATGCGGTGGGCGGCGAGGATGGCCTTGGCTTGTTCCAGGGTGGTGCCCACGGGGGCGGTGATGAGGTTTTGGGAGGTCATCACCTCTTCGATGCGGCGGCTGTCGTCGGTTTCAAAGCGCAAATCGCGGTTGGTCAGGATGCCCACGAGCTTCTTGCCGCGGGTGATGGGCACGCCGGAAATGCGGTAGCGGGCCATCAGCGCTTCCGCGTCGCGGATCAGGTGATCGGGCGAAAGAAAAAACGGGTCGGTAATGACGCCGTGTTCGCTGCGTTTGACCTTGTCCACCTGGGCGGCCTGATCCTGGATGGACATGTTTTTGTGAATGATGCCCAGGCCGCCTTCGCGCGCCATGGCGATGGCCAGCCGCGCGTCGGTCACGGTGTCCATGGCCGCGGACAGAATGGGCACGTTCAGGCGAATGCCGGGGGTAAGCTGGGTGGAGGTATCCACGTCGCGCGGCAGCACGCTGCTGGCGCGGGGCACGAGGAGAACGTCGTCAAAAGTCAGTCCCGTGCGGAGATCATCTTGGAGCATCGGTACCCAACCGCCCTTTCTGCTAATGGATTGGGCCTATTTTACCAGCGCGCGCGCGGATTGTCAAACGCAAATGCGCCTTTGAGGTTCTTGCGTTTTTGCGCTGTTAACGATATAATAAAACATATTGCAAATGCAAATCGGCTGGAAAGGGGGGCGAGCATGGACCACGCACCCGAATACGTCATTGAGATGCTCCACATCACCAAGGAATTTCCCGGCATCAAGGCCAACGACGACATCACCCTTCAGCTAAAGCACGGCGAGATCCACGCGCTTCTGGGCGAAAACGGCGCCGGCAAAAGCACGCTGATGAGTGTGCTGTTTGGTCTGTATCAGCCCGACGCCGGCGTGATCAAAAAGGACGGCAAAGAGGTTCGCATCAGCGACCCCAACGACGCCACCGCCCTGCACATCGGCATGGTACACCAGCACTTCAAGCTGATCGACGTCTTTACCGTCCTGGACAACATCATCCTGGGCGCCGAGGATACGCGCATGGGCTTTCTGCAAAAAAAGCAAGCCCGCAAAAAGGTCAGCGAGCTCAGCGAGCGCTACGGCCTGCGCGTGGATTTGGACGCCAAGGTGGAGGATATCACCGTGGGCATGCAGCAGCGCGTGGAAATCCTCAAAATGCTCTACCGCGACAACGAGGTGCTCATTTTTGACGAGCCCACGGCCGTCCTGACGCCCCAGGAAATCGAGGAGCTCATGGACATCATGCGCGGCCTGGCGCGGGAAGGCAAGAGCCTGCTGTTTATCTCCCACAAGCTCAACGAAATCCTCGCCGTGTCCGACCGCGTGACCGTGCTGCGCAAGGGCCGCTGCGTGGGCACGGTGGACACCGCCTCCACCACCCAGGAGGAGCTCAGCCGCATGATGGTGGGCCGTCCGGTGCAGCTGGTGGTCGATAAATCCCCCGCCCAGCCGGGCGAGGCGGTGCTGACGGTGGAAAACCTGTGCGTGCCTTCGCGCCTGTACAAGCGCGACGCGGTCAAAAACGTGTCCTTCACCGCCCGGGCCGGGGAAATCGTGTGCGTGGCAGGCATCGACGGCAACGGCCAGACCGACCTCGTCTACGCCCTCACCGGCCTGGAAAAGCCCTCCGGGGGCCGGATTTCCCTGTGCGGGCACGACATCACCCACGCTTCCATCCGCGAGCGCAGCCACATCGGGATGAGCCACATCCCCGAAGACCGGCACAAGCACGGCCTGATCCTGGATTTTTCCCTGGAGCAAAACCTGGTGCTCCAGCGCTACGACGAACCGCGCTTTCAGCACAACGGCTTCATCCGCTTCGACCAGGTGCGCGACTACGCGCAAACCCTCATCGAGCAATACGACGTGCGCTCGGGCCAGGGGCCGGCCACGCGCGTGCGCAGCATGTCCGGCGGCAACCAGCAAAAGGCCATCGTCGCCCGCGAAATGGACCGCAACCTGCCCCTGGTGGTGGCTGTGCAGCCCACGCGCGGCCTGGACGTGGGCGCCATTGAGTACATTCACAGCCAGCTGGTGCGCCAGCGCGACCAGGGCAAGGCCGTGCTGCTGGTCAGCCTGGAGCTGGACGAGGTGATGAACCTCTCCGACCGCATACTGGTCTTTTACGAAGGCGAAATCGTGGGCGAGTTTGACCCGCAGGCGGTCACCGTGGAGGAGCTGGGCCTGTACATGGCCGGCGCCAAACGCCAGACCAAGGAGGCGAAAGCATGAAAAACGATCTTCGTTTGCACGGGGAGGGCGCCCGGTCGGTCATGGCGTCGGTGCTGTCCATCCTCATCGGCCTCGCCGCCGGCAGCCTGCTGATCGTCATCGTGGGGCTCACCTCGCCCGCATTGGGCGTCAAAAGCCTGTGGGAAGGCGTGCGCCTGGTATTCCTGGGCCTGTTTTCCACGGGCCGCGACGCCGCCGGCGCGCTGAGCTTTGGCTTTAACCCCGCCAACATGGGCAACATGCTCTTTCGCGCCACGCCGCTGATCCTGACCGGCCTCAGCGTCGCCGTGGCGTTCAAAACCGGCTTGTTCAACATCGGCGCGCCGGGCCAGTACCTGGCCGGCACCTGCGCCACGCTCTTCACCGCGCTGAGCATTCCCACCACCACCGTCCCCGCCTGGCTGGTTTGGTGCCTGGCGTTCCTGGCCGGCATGCTCGCCGGCGCGCTGTGGGGCTGCATTCCCGGGCTGCTCAAGTCCCTGCTCAACATCAACGAGGTGCTCGCCTGCATCATGACCAACTGGATCGCCGCCAACCTCGTTACCTGGGCCTTTGACGTGAGCAACCTCAAAAACGTCGTGGAAAACACCAAGTCCGGCTACATCTACAAAACCACCTACAACAACGTCGCCACCGCCAAAATGGGCCTGGACAATCTCTTCCCCGGCTCGCAGGTCAACGGCGGCATCCTCATCGCCATCGTCCTGGCCATCCTGATGTACATCATGCTTTCCCGCACCACCTTCGGCTTCCAGCTCAAGGCCTGCGGCTCCAACCGCTACGCCGCCCGCTACGCCGGCATCCCCGACCGGCGCAACATCGTGCTGAGCATGGCCATCGCCGGCGCCCTGGCCGGCACCGCCGGCTCGCTGTACTTCCTCAGCGGCAACACGGAGTTTTTCTGGTCCACCTACCAAAGCCTCCCCGCCGTGGGCTTCAACGGCATCCCCGTGGCGCTTTTGGCCGCCAACCACCCCATCGGCGTTATCTTTACCGGCATGTTCATGTCCATGCTGGACATCGCCGGATTGCAGCTGACCAACCTGACCGCCTACAACGAATACATCACCGACGTCATCATCGCCGTGATCGTCTACCTGTCCGCGTTCTCGCTGGTCATCAAGACGCTCCTGTCCGGCAGGCGCCGCCACAAGGCCGCTCGCCCCGCCGCCCAAGACGCTTCGACCACCGCAAAGGGGGTTTCCGACTCATGAGCTTTCTGATTCGCCAAACCTTGATTTACGCCGTCCCCCTCATGGTGGTGGCCCTGGCCGGCGTGTACGCCGAACGCAGCGGCATCATCAACCTCGCCCTGGAGGGCATCATGATCTTCGGCGCGTTCATCGGCGTGCTGTTTGTCAACCTCGTGCAGCAATGGGGCTGGTTTGACGCGGCCAAGGCCGCCGACGACTGGGTGGGCCTGCAGGCGTTCGTGACCCTGACCATGCTGGTGGCCGCGCTGCTGGGCGCGCTGTTTTCCCTGCTGCTGGCCTTCGCCGCCATCAACCTGCGCGCCGACCAGACCATCGGCGGCACCGCCCTCAACCTCATGGCCCCCGCCCTGGTGCTGTTCTTCATCCGCCTCATCGCCAACCAGAACACCCTGCAAATGTACACCGGCGACAGCGCCAGTTGGTTTATGCTGCGCAAGTCCATGTTCGGCTACGGCCGCACCGAGGACATGGGCTTCCTTGGCGAAACCTTCGTCAACCGCGTCTACCCCGTGACCTACCTGTGCATTTTGCTCTTTATCATTCTCTCCGTCATCCTCTACAAAACCCGCTTCGGCCTGCGTTTACGCTCCTGCGGCGAAAACCCGCAGGCCTCCGACAGCCTGGGCATCAACGTGATGGCCATGCGCTACGCCGGCGTGACCATCTCCGGCGCGCTGGCCGGCATGGGCGGTTTCCTCTACGCGCTGACCACCGCCAACTGCCAATCCAACGGCGACGTGGCCGGCTTTGGCTTTTTGGCCCTGGCGGTGATGATTTTTGGCAACTGGAAGCCCCTCAACGTCGCGGGCGCGGCCATGCTCTTTGGCATGTTCAAGTGCATCGCGGCTTCCTATGCCAGCCTGGACATCAACGGCGACGGCGTGTACCTGCTGCGCGAGCTGGGCATCAGCTCGCACTTCTACCGCCTGCTGCCCTACCTCATCACCCTGGTGGTGCTGGCCTTTACCTCCAAGAGCTCCCGCGCGCCCAAGGCCGAGGGCATCCCCTACGACAAGAGCACCCGATAGCCTCGACGCATGTCGCAGGGCTGCGGCCCTGCGAACCCTCCAGAAGGGTTTTGGGACAGTCTGCGGGCCCGGCGAACCGCCGGGCCCGGCAGCGTGTCGAAAAAGCTCGCCGCAGCGAGCTTTTCCGACAGATTTGCGCCGTCCGCCTACTCCGCCTTCGGCTCCGCCGGGCGGCGGACGACGTAAGGAAACCTTGCTGCGCAAGGATTCCGAACCCACCGC
>DVME01000049.1 GCA_018715175.1 Candidatus Limiplasma stercoravium | reverse complement strand
CAGGGCATCAGCATGCTCAACGAAACCGTGTTTGAAAACCGTTTCATGCATGTCTCCGAGCTGTGCCGCCTGGGGGCGCACATTCGGGTGGAAAACAACGTGGCGTTTGTGGAGGGCGGCGTGCCGCTGCGGGGCGCGACGCTGCGCAGCACCGATTTGCGCGGCGGCGCGGCCATGATGCTGGCCGGGCTGCTGGCCCAGGGCGAAACGCTGTTGCAGGATCCGGCCGGGCACGTGGAGCGGGGCTATGAGGCGCTGCCCGAAAAGCTGCGCTCCCTGGGGGCGGACGTGGAACGCGCGGAGGACTACGCTTGAGGCGGCGTAAAAAAATCGCTGGATCTTTTCTTATTCGTCACATATCCGCCACATTTCTATGCTACGATACCCTTGTCATCGGGAAGGGCCACCACCCCCCGTGCCCCACCCGATGCTCCCCGTGCTGTGACCGGTGGTGAGGAAGCCCGGTCCAGTCTCCGTATTCCTCCTTTTTCCCCTTGCCAGAGGTGGGCGGTTGTGGTGAGCCGCCCGCCTCCTTTTTTGGGTTCCGCAGACGCGCCGTCCGCTTTTTCCATGCTCTTTTTATAGTAGAGCTCTTGTCAAAAAAGTACAAGATATGGTATAATGGGTCGATTTTTGAGGACGAGGTGCCCAAGATGACGACATGGATACCGGTTGCGCTGGCGGCGGTGCTGGCAGTCGTCGCGTTGGCGTTTTTGTGGCAGGAGCGGCAGCGGGAAATACGGCTTCGCCTACGGGTTCAAAAATTTTACGCCTCGGAGCTTTTTGAGGACATGGCGCCCTTTTTGAAGGCGGCGCGGCTGTCGCGCATCGAGCAGCTGACGGTGGACAAGACCGGCATCATCCTTCGACGGCTGGGTCAGGAAACCGACAGCGCCTTCCTCATGCGGCCCAACGGCTACGCCTACCTCAGCCAGGAGCAGCAGGAAGCCCTGCGCGCGGTGCTGGAGGAATGCCTGCCCAAACTGCGCGACAACCGGCGTTATCATGTTTCCCGGCGGCGCGTGCGGCTGCTCAACGGCACGGTGGAATACGGCTACCGCTACACCATGCGAAACGACTACAAGGCCGCCCTCAACCGAGCAGCCTATTACGAAAGCTCGCTCAAAGCCCGCTCATGGTAACAGCCGCCCGGCCCGCACCGGCGTTTCCAGGCGGTCTTCCACATACCGGCGCAAAAGGTCGAACATCGACCCCGCGCCGGTGTTTTTTTGCGGTGTGAGCCCTCCGCGCAGCACGCCGCACATCCAGGCGATCTGCTCCTGAGAAAGGCGCGCGCTTTCGCGCGTGCGGCAGGCCGGGCAGCACAGGCCGCCGGCCGCACCGTCCCACAGCGCGCCCGCGCCGACATCCAGCGGCGTGCGGCAGGAGGCGCAGCGGCTCAGGCGCGGGCGGTAGCCGCTGACATCCGCGAGCAAAAGCAAAAAGGCCGTCGTGGTCTCCAGGGGATCGGCCTGGGGATCGTAGGCCAGGTAATACAGCCCGCGCAGCAGCAGCTCATACAACTGGCGGGCCTCCTGCCCGGGCTGAGCGGCGGCGGCGCACAGCGACGCCATATAGCTGGCGCAGGTCAGGCGATAGGGCTCCAGGCGCAGCGGATAGAAGGTATCGTCAATCTGGCAGGAGGTCAGCGCGGCGTGCTCGCGGCTTTGGAACAGCACAAACTCCCCCGAGACAAACAGCTCGCTGGCGGCCAGCAGCGCGCTGCGCGGCCGGCGGCAGCCGCGCGAAAGCGCGTCCACCCTTCCCAGCTGCGGGCTGAGGAGGGTCAGCATGCGGTCATGGTCGCGGTAGTTGACCAGGCGCACCACCACGCCGCGGGTCGTCACAGACGGCATGAAATGAAAATCCCTCCTTGGATGCGCGGCGGCCCCCTCGGTCATCGAGGGGGCCGCGCGTGGGCCGGGGCTTAGCCCCGAGCCGTCTCCACCAGGCGCGCAAAGGCGGCGGGATCGTTGACGGCGATATCGGCCAGCATTTTGCGGTTGATGGCGATGTTGTTGCGCTTCAGGCCGTTCATCAGCACGGAATAAGTGGTGCCGTTGAGACGGGCGGCAGCGTTGATGCGGGTAATCCACAGGCGGCGGAAATCGCGCTTGCGCATTTTGCGGCCTTCATAGGCGTAACGCAGGCTGCGGCGCACCTGTTCGCTCGCGGCGCGGTACTGCTTGGACTTGGCGCCATAGTAGCCCTTGGCGAGCTTGAGCATCTTGCGGCGTTTTTTATGAGCGTTGACGGCTCCTTTGATGCGTGCCATGTTTTTCTCCTCCTCGCTATGGTGCAGGGTTATTTGTAGGGCAGCAGCTTGCGGATGGTGCGGGCTTCGGCCGCGTTATCCACAATACCGTCCGCGCGCAGATGACGGGTGCGCTTGGTGGTTTTCAAATGCACCTGATGGTTGGCGTTCATCTGCTTATGCTTGACCTTGCCGTTTTTCGTGAAGGAAAAGCGCTTGGCTGCGCCGCGATGGGTCTTTTGTTTGGGCATAGGGGGTGTCCTCCTTCCGTGTGCTATCCATAATCCGTCTCGGGGCGCGGCCCCGGGACAAGGGATGGCCCTAAAACCGGGTCAGACCATGTTTTCGCTTTCGCGCCTGACCTTTTTCTTGGGTTGAGGCTTGGGCTCCCGCGCGGCGGCGGGCTGCTCCTTGCCGGCCTGGGTTGCCGCGTCCTTGGCCTTGCGCTGCTGGCTCTTTTCGGCGAAGCTCTTCTTTTCCGCCTTGGGCGCCAGCACCATAATCATGTGCCGGCCTTCCAAAAGCGGCCTGCGCTCCACGCTGCCGTAAGGCTCGATGCGGCTGGCAAAGTCCTGCATGATCTTCAGGCCGATGTCCGCGTGGGCGATTTGGCGGCCCCGAAAGCGGATGCTCACCTTCACCTTGTCGCCATCCTCGAGAAACTTGACGGCGTTTTTGAACTTGGTCTGCACGTCGTTTTCCTCGATGGTGGCCGAGAGCTGCACCTCTTTGAGCGTGACGATGCGCTGGTTTTTGCGCATTTCGCGCTCCCGCTTGGACTGCTCGTAGCGGTACTTGTCGTAGTCCATCAGCTTGCAAACAGGCGGCTGCGCCGTGGGCACGATCTTGACCAGATCCAGCCCGTGCTGCTCCGCCAGCTCCATCGCGGCCCGGGTGGACATAATGCCCAGCTGACCGCCGTCGGCGCCGATCACGCGCACCTCTCTGTCGCGGATTTCCTCGTTGATCATCGGCTCGTTGATATCCATGCACCTCCTGATTTCGTTTCCTCCCAACGCAAAAAAACGCCGGGCCAAGCAGCCCGCCGCACGACGACCCCATGGACTGATGTGCCATGACCGGCGCAACCGACTCGTTGCGCGGTGAGAAGCGGGCGGCTTCTGCTTACGCGCTTTATTGTGCCACCAAAACCGGCTTTTGTCAACCATGAATTTTCGCTCCCTCCCGCAACCAAAACTTTCCCTAGCATAATCACCCTGCCAGATTCCATACTACCCTTGCAAAGACAAGCGGCGGACCCACGGGCCCGCTGCCGCTGAAGGAGGCTGGAAGCAAATGCGTGCAACGGGCATCGTGCGCAGAATCGACGAGCTGGGGCGGGTGGTCATCCCCAAGGAGATTCGACGCACGCTGAGAATCCGTGAGGGCGACCCCCTGGAAATCTACACCGACCGAGACGGCGAGGTTATCCTCAAAAAGTATTCCCCCATCGGGGAAATGTCGGCCTTTGCCAAGGATTATACGGAGTCCATCTTTCGCTCCATGGGGCACATCGCCTGCATCGTGGACCGCGACCAGGTGGTGGCCGCCAGCGGCGTGAGCAAAAAGGAACTGGCCGACAAACCCATCAGCCACGACCTGGAAACCGCCATCGCCAACCGCCAGACCGTGGCCATCAACCGTGCCGGCGGCGGCAAGATCGTGGCGGTCACCAACGAGGAGGATATCACCGGCTACACGGCGCAGGTGGTCTCGCCCATCATCGCCGACGGCGAAGCCATTGGCGCGGTGCTGCTTTTGTCCAAGGAGCAGGGCGCCAAAATGGGCGACGCGGAGCTCAAGGTGGCGGAAACCGCCGCGGGCATCGTGGGCCGCCAAATGGAACAGTAACTTTCCCATCGCTTGTAAAACCGCGGCATTGCGCTTATAATGGGCATGTCGCGGTTTTGCTTTTTTGCGCCGCGCAATTTCCCGATTCGGAGGCGTCCCCTTGAGCGACAAGCAAAAGTCCATTCTCAGCGGCATGACCGTCCTTAGCGTCGTGGGCTTGGTGTGCAAAATCGTCGGCGCGCTTTACCGGGTGCCCCTGGCCCGCCTCATCGGTGACGAAGGCATGGGCACCTATCAGCTGGTGTTTCCCACCTACAACATGCTGCTGACCATCTCCTCGGCCGGCCTGCCGGTGGCCATCAGCCGCATGGTCAGCTTTACCCTGGCACGCGACGATCCCCGCAACGCCCGGCGCATTTTTCGCGTGGCGCTGTGCCTGCTGACCGCCCTGGGCTTTACCGCCTGCATCCTCATGGTGGTTCTCAGCCCCGCCCTGGCATTGCGCTCCGGCGATCCGTCCACGCAGCCCGGCTTTGTGGCCATCGCCCCCGCGCTTTTGCTGGTGTGCATGATGTCCGCCCTGCGCGGCTTTATGCAGGGCCAGCAAAACATGGTCCCTACCGCCATTTCCCAGCTCATCGAACAGGTGGGCAAGGTGTTTATCGCCATTCCTTTGGCCTATTTTGGCAGCCGCGTTTCCATTGCTTACGGCGCCGCCGGCGTGCTGCTGGGCACCTCCATCGCCGAGGCGGTGGCCTTGGCGTACATGTTTGCGGTTTACCGGCGCAAGCGCCCCGCCTTTTTGCGGCTGAAGCAAAACGAGCAGGAAGCCCCCCTGGACGCCCGCACGCTGCTCAAGCGCCTCACCTCGCTGAGCGTGCCCATCACCCTGGGCGCGTGCATCGTGCCCATCGCCTCCTTCATCGACAGCGGCCTGCTGCTCAAGCGCCTCTACGCCGCCGGCATCGAGCCCGGCGCGGCCTTGGGCCTCTACGGGCGCTACTCCGGCTATGTGCTCACCCTCATCAACGTGCCCACCGCCCTGGCCACCGCCATTGCCATGAGCCTGGTGCCCTCCATTTCCAGCGCCATGGCCCGCGGCGACGGCAAGGGCATGCGCCGCCAAAGCGCCCTGGGTCTGCGCTTGTCCTTTGTGGTGGGCTTGCCCTGCACCGCGGGCATGAGCCTGCTCAGCCGCCGCATCCTCAGCCTGATTTTTGTCTTTTCCGAGGCTTCCGACCTGATGGTGACCGCGCAGCTGCTGAGCCTTTCCAGCCTCACCATTGTGCTGTTTACCGTGGTGCAGTCAACCAGCGGCATTTTGCAGGGCCTGCGCCGCCAGCGCATTCCCATGTATACGCTTTTGGCGGGCGTGGCGGTCAAGGTGCTGCTGAACTACACGCTCATCGGCCTGCCGCAGTTTAACATTTTCGGCGCGCCCATCGCCTCCATCGCCTGCTACACCATCAGCATGGCGCCGAATTTGTATTTCGTGTTTCGCTACACCGGCGACAAGCCGGACTGGGCCGGGCTGCTGTTGCGGCCTGCGCTGGCCACGGCGCTCATGGCGGCGGCGCTGGGGCTTTTGCTGCGCGTTGTCCCCGAAGGCGCCCTATGGACCCTGCTTATGGTACTGGCCGGCGTCGCCGCCTACGCGCTGGCCGCGCTTTGGACGCGCGCCGTTACCAAGGACGACCTGGCGCCGCTGACCCGGCGCTTTGCACGCCGCAAATGATTGGGACGGAGGAAACGCTATGCAAACCATCACCATCGTCTCCCTGGGCACCGGCGACGAACGCCTGCTGACCCGCGAAGCGGAAACGGCTTTGCGCAACGCCTCCCGCCTGGTGCTGCGCACCCGCCAGCACCCGATGGTTCCCTTCCTGACGCGGGAGGGCATCGCCTTTGAAACCCTGGACGCGCTGTACGACGAATGCGCGGATTTTGACACCTTCAATCTGGCCGCCTCCGTACGCCTGATGTCCCTGAGCGAAGACGAGCCGCTGTGCTACGCCGTCAGCGACGCCAGCATGGACAACACCGTGCTCACGCTGCTGAGCGTCCTGCCCAGGGACGCAAGCGCCGCCGTGGTGCCCGGCGTCAGCCACGCCCAGCGCTGCCTGGCGCTGGTGGGCGCGCATCCGCCGGCCATGCGCATCCTGGCCGCCTCGGAATTCCTGACCCTGCGCAACACGCCTTGCGAAGCCGGCCTCATCCTGGAGCTGAACAGCCGCGAATGCGCCGGCGAGGTCAAGCTGCGCCTGTCGTCGCTCCTGCCCGACGAATGGGAAGTAACCTTTCTGTACGGCGCCGCGCGCACCGGCGAGATGAGCGCCGTGCGCATCCCCCTCTACGAGCTGGATCGCCAGCCCGCCTACGACCACATGAGCGCCGTATATGTTCCGCCCGCGCCCATGGAAAGCCGCGCCCGCTATGATATGGACGATTTGGTAAACGTCATGACCCGTTTGCGCGCGCCCGACGGCTGCCCCTGGGACCGCGAGCAGACGCACGAAAGTCTCCTGCCCAGCCTTCTGGAGGAGAGCTACGAGTACATCCAGGCCGTGCGCGACGGCGACATCGACCACATGTACGACG
>DVME01000048.1 GCA_018715175.1 Candidatus Limiplasma stercoravium | reverse complement strand
AATGGCCCACACGGGTTCATAAGCGATCACCACCTTGCGCACTTGCTCAGGGGTGAGGCCCGTGAGGGCGATAAGCGTTTGGCACTCCACCAGGGGATCGGTATAACCGCGTTCGCGCTCTTCCTTGAGCTCGCCTACGCAGATGATTGGCGTTAAACCGGCTTCCACCGCCGCGCGCACGCGCAGGTTGACGGTTTTGTCGGTTTCGCCAAAGTATTGGCGGCGCTCGCTATGGCCGATGATGACGTACTCCACGCCGCTGGCCTTGAGCATGTCGGCGCTTAGCTCGCCGGTATAGGCGCCGCTTTTGGCAAAGTGGACGTTTTGCGCGCCAACTTTGATGTTGGAACCCTTGGCGGCTTCCAGCGCAGCGGCAAAGTCCGTGGCGGGCACGCACACCACTACGTCGCAGTCCGCTTGAGCCACGGCGGGCACCAGCGCCGATACCAGCGCGCGCGCCTCCTCAGGGGTTTTGTTCATTTTCCAGTTGCCGGCGATGATGGGTTTGCGCATGGCTTGATAACCTCACTTTTCTTCCATTGACAAAGGGGGAAACAAAGGGGGCGGGACGCTCCCTTTTGTTACTTGTCGTCCAGAGCGGCAACGCCGGGCAGGACTTTGCCTTCCAGGTACTCCAGGCTTGCGCCGCCGCCGGTAGAGATGTGGGTCATCTTGTCGCCAAGGCCCATTTGCTCCACAGCCGCCGCAGAATCGCCGCCGCCGATAATGGTCACGGCGTCGCTGTCCGCCATGGCCTGAGCCACAGCCAGCGTGCCGGCAGCCAAGGTCGGATTTTCAAACACGCCCATAGGCCCGTTCCAGACCACGGTCTTGGCGTCCTTGACGGCCTGCGCGAAGAGTTCGCGGCTCTTGGGCCCGATGTCGCAGCCTTCCATGTCGGCGGGAATGCTGTCGCTGTCGTAAGCAACGGCTTCCACCGGCGCGTCGATGGGATCCGGGAAGCCTTTGACGCACATGGTATCCACCGGCAGCAGCAGCGTGACGCCCTTTTCCTTGGCCTTTTGAATCATGTCGCGGCAATAGTCGATCTTGGTTTCGTCCAACAGCGATTTGCCGATTTCGTAGCCCTGCGCCTTGAGGAAGGTGAAGGCCATGCCGCCGCCGATGATGAGGGTGTCGACCTTCTCCAGCAGGTTGTTGATGACGTTGAGCTTGTCCTGAATCTTCGCGCCGCCCAGAACCGCCACAAAGGGACGGTCGGCATTTTCCAGGGCCTTGCCCATTACGGCCAACTCCTTGCCAATGAGGTAGCCGGCCACGTTGGGCGTAAGGAAGTGGGTGACGCCTTCGGTGGAGCAATGCGCGCGATGGCAAGAGCCGAATGCGTCGTCCACGTAGCAATCCGCCAGGGACGCCAGCTCCTGGGAGAAGGTTTCGATGTTTTTGGTTTCTTCCTTGCGGAAGCGCGTGTTTTGCAAAAGCACCACATCGCCATCCTTCATGGCGGCGACCGCAGCGCGGGCGTTGTCGCCGACCACGTTGTCGTCGTTGGCAAATACGACGGGCTTGCCCAGGTATTCGCTCAGGCGCTCAGCCACGGGCGCCAAGGAGTATTTCTCCTCCGGGCCGTTCTTGGGCTTGCCCAGATGACTGCACAGGATCACCCTGCCGCCGTCGGCGATCAGCTTGCCAATGGTGGGCAGGGCCGCCACAATGCGCTTATCATTGGTGATCTTGCCATCCTTCATGGGAACGTTGAAGTCGCAGCGAACCAGAACTCTTTTGCCGCTTACCTGGATGTCGTCAATCGTTTTTTTCGCCATGGTGCACACTCCTTGCGTCATTTGGTTTCTGTATTTGCAAAGCCCGGGATGGGGCCAGCAAGCGATTCGTTGCCGTCTTCCAGAATGGCCCTTGCCGCGCCTTCGTCGGTGACGAGCATGGCGTGGGGCCGGCTGCGCATGACCGCGACAATGGCTTCCGCCTTTCGCGCGCCGGCTGCCACGGCAATCAGCGCGCATTGGGGCTTGAGCGCCCCCAGGTCATGCGAAACGGTGCTGGCCGAATACACCAGCCTGCCGCGCCGGTCAAAGTAGCAGCCGTAAGCTTCGGCCACGGCGCCTTTGGCGGTGATTTCGGCCAGAAGCGCGGGCGGAAGCTGGCGCTTTTGGGCCATGTCGTCGGCACGGCCTACGCCATGTAGCACCACGTCGGCGCGTTCCAAAAGGGCAAGCGTTTCGTCGATTTCTCGCAGCTTGCGCATTTCCTGCAGGGCCTGTTCGTCAAGGTGATCCGGCAGATGCATCATGCGGTGATGCCCACCCAAGCGTCGCGCCATCTCGCAGGCCACAGTATTGGCCTGCGTTTCCAAGAAGCGGCCGATCCCTCCGCGCGCCGGCACGACCATCACGTTCATGGGCGTGCCCTTGGGAATGGCATACGCGACGGCGTGAATGGTGGAACCTCCCGTAACCGCCAGCGTCGCGCCGCTGTGCAAGAACCCGCGCAGCCGGATGGCGGCGTTGCGCCCCACTTCGTCAAGAACATGCCCGTCCGCGTCCGCATCCCCCGCCGCCACGCAAACCCTCGGTACGCCCAGCTTTTCGCTCAAGGCGGTTTCCAGCCGGGTCAAGCCGCGCAGATCGCGGCTGAAAAGCCGCGCCAGGGGCAAAATGGCGTCCGCCTGCGGGGTCAGGCTCATGCCCGAGGCGTCCAACCGCACCAGCCCATGCTCGCGCAGGATGGAGGCCACCGTGCGCACCTCGCGCTCCGGAAGGTTCAACCTGCCGGCCAGCAGACGCCGGCCCACAGGCTGCAACGCTCCAATACGTTCCAGCACCAGCGCTCTGCGCTCGATCTCCTGCGCCAAGTCCGGCGCAAGGGTTTGCATCAAGGTAAAGTAATCGTCCTCCATAGCCGCTCCCGTAACCGGTCAAAATGCGTCCCGCATGACAGATTTCATCCCGCATGCTATTATACCCCATCCGCCGTTGCGTGACAAGGGTTTTGAACAGGGGTTAGCGCGTTGTTTGCATTTTTTTCTCAGCCATGCATAAGCTTTGGCAAGAGGTGATCCGCATGGCGCTGACGCTGCTTACGGTTCTGTCCGCCGCCGTTTCCATCGTATACCTGGCAAGCATGCGCTCCACCCCGCGCCGAGGGTTCATGCGCGTAGTGGAGCGTGTTTGCGTGGGAATGATCTTGTGCTATCTATGCCACCTGGCCTTTGGCCCGCTGGGGGCCGAGGTGCCCCGCGGCCCGCTGGCGTCGCTTGCGGCAGGATACCTGGGCTTGCCTGGCGTCGCGCTAGGCACGGCTGTGAGCCTTCTGCCTTAAAGGGTAAAAATCTCCCGGTCTTGAAGCGCCTTGGTTATCAGCGACTCGCCGTCCAACCGGCTTTCGCCCTGAAGCACAATGTCCAGACGCGGATGCGTAGCGGGATGGCGCGGAGTAAACACGGTGCAGCAGTCCTCGTACGGCAGCGACGAGGTTTCAAACGTGCCGATGCGCTGAGCGATGTCGATGATTTCCTGTTTGTCAAAACCAATCAGCGGCCGGTAAACGGGCAACTGCGCCACGGCGTCCGTCAGCCGCATGGCCTCAATGGTCTGGCTGGCTACCTGTCCCAGGCTTTCACCAGTTACCAGGCCCAGCGCGCGTTCTTCCTCAGCGACGGCGTTGGCAATGCGCATCATGTAGCGGCGCATGATGACGGTGGTGTAGTCCGCGTGACATTTCTCGTGAATTTGCATTTGAATGTCGGTAAAGGGCACCACATGCACGCGAAGGCCGCACAGACTCTCCGATAGGATCCGCGCCAGATCCAACACCTTTTCCTTAGCGCGTTCGCTGGTATAAGGGAACGAGTGAAAATGGACGGCGCTGACCGTGACGCCGCGCTTGGCGATCATCCATCCTGCCACAGGGCTGTCAATGCCGCCCGAAAGCAGCAGCGTAGCCCGGCCGTTGCAGCCCACGGGCATGCCGCCCACCGCCGCCAAAGGCTCGGTGTAGAGGTAGGCGCGGTCGCGGATCTCCACGCTGAGCACCCGCCCCGGGTGATGCACGTCCACCGTGAGGCCGGGCACATGCTCAAGCACATAGCCGCCCACCTCGCGGTTGATCGTGGGCGAGTCCATTGCAAAGCGTTTGTCGCTGCGCCGAGCGTTGACTTTGAACGAACCGGTATAGCCCCGCATCAGCTCCGCGGCTTTTTGGCAAAGCCCCAAAAAATCGGATTTATCCACTTCCCACGAGCGGCAAACGCTGTGTACGCCAAACACTTTGCGCACGCGGCGGAGGGCCTCGTCTGTGTCGGAGGCGCCGCTAATGTACACACGTCCGTCGCTGAGCCATACCTCGCCGCCCAATGGCTGTACCGCGCCACGCACGCGCTCAACCAGCATGCGCAAAAACATGGGCCGGTTTTGGCCCTTGAGAAAGATTTCCCCGTAGCGTACCTGCAAAACCTCGCGCACAGCGAGACCTCCTTGCTCATTAGCGCCGGGTGAACCGCGCAAGCAGCGCCACATGGCGCGCGATGCTCTGCGCGGTCAGGCGCATTTCCTCCTCGGTATTTTCGGGACAAAGGCTGATGCGAATCGCGCCGTCCATCACCTCAGGCGCGCAGCCCATAGCGGTCAGCACGTGCGAATGTCCGCCCTTTTTGGACGAGCAGGCGGAACCTGTGCCGACATAGATGCCGTCCGCTTCCAGCGCATGCAAAAGCGTTTCGGCGCGCACAGGCGGAAACGCCACGCTGAGGATATGCCCGGCGGCGCGCTCGTCTGCCGGGCCCAGCACCACGGTTTGGGGAAGCTGGGCGCGAAGCAGGCCGACCAACAGCGTCTTGAGTGAAAGCATGCGCTCGCGGGCCTGCGAAGGAAAGCTTTCCATCGCCGCCAGCAGGCCCGCCACGCCCACGGTGTTTTCCGTGCCGCTGCGCAAATCACCCTGCTGTCCTCCGCCCGCCGTCTGGGGCTTGAGGCGCGTTCCCGGGCGCACCGCCAGCGCGCCCACGCCCTTGGGCCCGTGGAATTTGTGGGCGCTCAAGGCGTAGGTTTGCACGCCCAAGGCGCGAAAGGAGAACGGCTCGCGCAAAAAGCCCTGCACGCCGTCAACATGGATGGCCGCCCGCGGCGCCAAGCGGTCGCGCAGGGCGCAGATCTCCGCCAGGGGCATAATAGCCCCGGTTTCATTGCAAACCTGCATCACGCACAAGAGGCTGACACGCTCGCAAAGCATATTCTCCAGCGCCTTCAAATCCACCAGGCCCTCTTTTGTCAGAGGGATTTCCCGCGCGGCGCAGCCAAAGCGCGCCTGAGCCTCCCGGCAGGCATTTCGCACCGCCGGGTGTTCCGCGGCGGTGTAGAGCACCTCGCCGGGCTGATGCATGGCCTGCAGCAACCCCCAAATGGCCAGGTTGTCGCTTTCCGTGCCGCCAGAGGTAAAAATGACCCCACGCTCGTCGGCGTCCAACTGCCGCGCCACGGCCTGGCGCGCGCGTTTGAGCTCCTTTTCGGCCTGCAGCGCGGGCGCGTAAAGCGCGGAGGGGTTATAATACCCCTCCGTCATGCAGCGCGACATGGCATCGACCGCCTCGCGGCTGACGCGCGTGGTGGCGCTGTTGTCCAAATAAATGCTCATGGATCACTCCGCATAGATGCCGCGCGGCAGGTATTTGCGAATCATATCCACCAACTCCTCCGAGGGCTCGAAGATGATGATGGTCTTGTTGCTGTCCTTTTGATAGTAGAAGTAGTACAGCTTGGCCGCGCGGTTGAGGAACCAGTTCTTGCGCTTGAGGCCCGGCATGTTGATCAGCCCGCGGAAGCGCTGGGAATCCACCGGGCCGAAGCCTTCCACGTTTTTGACGCGCATGGTGCCCAAGGATTTGCGCTTTTGGTTGTTGAACACCATGGCAAAATCCAAATCCCCATTGGTGAAAGTGTATTCGTACTCGGTGCGCAGCCGGTCGCGGCGCAAGAACAGCAGGATGGCGATGGCAAGCAAAACGAGCGTCTCCACCAGTCCATAGACGGAGAACTGCACAAAGAGCATCTGCGCGAACATGAGCCCAAACACCGCAGAGAAAACCATGATGACATTGGCCAGCGCAAACAGAGCGTTTTGCAGGCCGCGCTGCTTTTTGACGACGACTTCTTCCATAAAGTGATCCATAACGAGCCCTCCTTTTATCCGTTGACAAAGAAATACAAATATCCCAATGCCACGACCACGCCCGTTAACGCGCCTGCCGCGACCTCGATGGGCTTGTGACCCACCAGCTCCTTGAGCTCCCCTTCGGAAATGGGTTTGCCGTTGATGAGCACATCCCGGAGAATCTGGTTGATGACGGTTGCCTGGCGTCCGGTTTCGCGCCGCACGCCCGCGGCGTCGTACATCACGATGAGCGCCAGCGCCACCGCCAGGGCGAACAGCGGATGGTCAAACCCGCATTCAAAGCCGCTCATCACCGCGGCGGCGGTCACCATGGCGGAATGCGAGCTGGGCATGCCGCCGGATCCGTGAAAGCGGTGCCAGTCCCATTCCCGTTCCACCAGATAATGGATGGGAATTTTGAGGCATTGAGCGACCACCCACCCGGCCAAAGCGCCGATGAGCACATGATTGGAAAAAATTCCAAAGATGGACGGCAATCCTCATCCTCTCCTTGCAGGGCGCTCAAGTAATGATACAACATTCAGGCATGGCGCACAAGGGTTTTTCGCGCCAAGCCGCGCAAAAAATCCGCCCGCTGGCCAAAGGGCGCCAAAGCCGCGACCGCCTCGTCAATGCAGCGGGCGGCGTCGAGGCGGGCGTTGGCGACGCCGCGCACCGCAGGCCAGGTTTGCTTTCCACGCAGCGCGTCCATGCCGGTTTGCTTGCCCATGCACGCAGCGTCGCCTTCCACGTCCAGCAAATCGTCCACGATTTGAAACGCCAGGCCCAAGCCCTGGCCGTAGCGCCGTCCAGCCTCCACCTGTTCCTGCGTTGCCCCGGCCAGCGTCAGCCCGGCCGTCAGCGGCGCGGTAAGCAAATCCGCGGTCTTGTGCAGGTGAATGTAGCGCACGCTTTCCTCGCTGGGCGCGCATCCTTCCAGCGTCACGTCCAGCGTCTGCCCGGCGATCATGCCCGTCACCCCTGCGCGCCGCGCGATTTCCAGCGCGGCGGCCAGGGCAAGGCGCGGCTCGCGCCGGGCAATGGGCGAACCCAGCATGGTCTCGTAAGCCAGGTTCAGCAGCCCATCCCCGGCCAAAATCGCCATGGCCTCCCCATAAACGCGGTGGTTGGTGGGCTTTCCGCGGCGAAGCGCGTCATCGTCCAGGGCGGGCAGGTCGTCATGGATAAGCGAATAGGCGTGAATCATCTCCAGCGCGCAGGCAAAGGGCAGGGCGCTGGCCCAATCCTCCGCCACCAGATGATAAGCCGCCAGCAGCAGCACAGGCCGGAGGCGTTTGCCCGGCAAAAGCAAACTATATCTCATGGCGCTGCGCAGCGGCTGCGGCGCCATGCCCTGGGCGGCCTGCGGTTGCGTGACGGGCTGATCCTCCTGGGGGCCGAGCACCTCAAGAGCTTGCAGCGCTTCCTCTGCGGCCTGGATGTATGGTTCCATCAGGCTTCCTCCTCGCCCTTGAGAATGACGTCTTGCACCTGCGGCGCGCCGTCCGCGCCAGGCGCTACCGAGCGCATGCGGCCTTGAGCTTCGTCCAGGCGTTTGCTCAGCTCCTTGGACAGCTTGACGCCTTCCTCATAGGCTTTGAGGAGCTCGTCCAAGGGCAGGTCGCCGCTTTCCATGCGCTCGGCCAGGGCCTCCAGCCTGGCCAGCCCTTCCTCAAAACCGGGCTTTTTTACGGCTCTGGCTGCCATGCTTCTTCCTCCTTTACAACTTGCGATACCGTTGCCTGCGCGCCGCCGCTGGCAAAGACGAGGGTTAATCCGTCGCCGGGCGCAAGCGTAGAAGCGTCGCGTACCGGCTTGCCTTCCCGCAAAGCGATGGCATAGCCGCGGCTTAGCGTTTGCTCCGGTCCCGAGGAGCGCAGGCGGATGGCCGCGGCCTCCAAGCGCTGGCGGCGCTTGGAAAGATCAGCGGCAAAGGCGGCATTCAGCCGGGTTTGCAGCGCCTCCATGCGTAGTCGGAGGCGCTCGCTCAAGCCTTCAGGAGCCTGAGCCGCTATGCGCGCCTGAAGCACCTGCAACGCCTGGCGCTTGGTTTGCAGCATTCGCTGTGCCGCCAATACCAGGCGTGTGCTGCCAGACGCAAGATCCGCCACCAGCCGGCCGCGATCCGGCACGGCCAATTCCGCCGCTGCCGAAGGCGTGGCCGCCCGTACGTCGGCGACGAAGTCCGCGATGGTGACGTCCGTTTCGTGTCCCACCGCGCTGATGACCGGCGTTTGACAGGCGGCGATGGCGCGGGCGACGGCCTCCTCGTTGAACGCCCACAAATCCTCCAGGCTGCCACCTCCGCGGCCTACGATGATGACCTGCGCCTGCGGCAGCGCATCCAACAGCCTGAGCCCGCCGGCGATCTCCTCCGCCGCGCCTTCGCCCTGCACCTTGACCGGGCAGAGGTACAGCGGCATGCCGGGAAAGCGCCGCCAGGCGACGCGGGCGATGTCGTGCATCACCGCGCCGGTGCCGCTGGTCACAATGCCCACGCCGCAAGGAAGAAGGGGCAGCGGTTTTTTGAGGGAGGCGTCAAACAGCCCTTCAGCGTGCAGCCTGCGTTTGAGCGCCTCAAAGCGCAGGTACAGTTCCCCCGTTCCGTCGCGTTCCATTCGCTCGGCATAAAACTGGTACGATCCGCTGCGCACGTACAGGCCCACGCTGCCCGTCAGCCGCACGCGCTGGCCGTCGGCAGGCGCGAAGCGCACAGAGGCGGCGTTTTGCCGAAACATCGCGCAGGCAATGGACGCGCCCTCGTCCTTGAGGGTGAAGTACCAATGGCCTGAGACATGGCGCTTGAAGTTGCTCAGTTCGCCCGTGAGGGTAATGCCTCGCAGCATCGGGTCGGACGCCAGGGAGCGGCGGACGTACTCGTTGAGCTGCGAAACCGTCAGTTCCAGAGCGCTCACGCCTGGCGCGCCGCCCTTTCCGCGGCGGATACGGTATTGTCCATCAGCATGGCAATGGTCATCTTGCCCACGCCGCCCGGCACAGGCGTAATGAAGGATGCCACCTGGCTGACGGCGTCAAAATCCACATCGCCGCACAGCTTGCCGTCCACGCGGTTGATGCCCACATCCACGACCACGGCGCCGGGCTTTACCATGTCGGCGGTGATAAAGCGCGGTTTTCCGATGGCGGCCACCAGAATATCCGCGCGCCTCGTCTGGGCGGCCAAGTCGCGGGTACGGCTGTGGCAGATGGTTACGGTGGCGTTTTCCTGCAAAAGCAGCAGCGCCATGGGCTTGCCCACGATGTTGCTGCGGCCGACCACTACCGCTTCCTTTCCTTCCAGGGGAATGCCCGCGCTTTTGAGCATGTACAAAGCGCCCTTAGGGGTGCAGGCCACCACGCATTCCTCGCCGCGCGCCAGTCGCCCCATGTTGACATCGTGGAAGCCGTCCACATCCTTTTGCGGCAAAATCAGGGCCAGCGCCCGGCTTTCGTCCAGATGCTTGGGCAGGGGCAGCTGTACCAGAATGCCATGAACCGCCGGATCCTCGTTGGCTTCGAGGATGGCTTTTTCCAACGTTTCCTGGGAGATGTCCTTTGGCATACGCAACGTGCGGGAGCGAATGCCCAACCGCGCGCAGGCCTTTTCCTTATTACTTACATAGGTCTGGCTGGCGGGATCGTCGCCCACCAGGATGACCGTCAGCCCGGGCACGCAACCCTTTTGAGCCAGCGCTTCCACGCGCGTTTTGATGCTCTGTTCCACCTGAGCCGAGAGAATCCGTCCGTCCAAAAGCTGTGCCGCCATATCAGATGCCTCCTTAGGATGTCGGTTGAGATGCAAGGTATGCGCGCATGCCGATAGACGCGACGCCCACGGCGTTGTCCGCGCTGTACTGCGGTTGGCCATAGCGCACCCGAAACGGCGCTCTCAGGCGGCGCAGCCGCTGATCCATCAAGCGCCGAAGCAGCTGGGAGGAAGCCACGCCGCCCACCACCAACGCCTCGTCGACCCTTTCGCGCCTGCATGCCGCATCCAGCAAGCGCGACAGCGTGCGCGCCAGCAGGTCGTAAACCTCGGCGGCGATCTGCTCGCGGCTCAGGCTGCCCGCTTGGATGAGGCGCTGGGCCTGCGTTTCCGCTCCGGAAAGGTGGCAGGTGAGGCCGTCCGCTTCCAGGCTGGCGGGCAAAAGCGCCCGCGCGTTTGCTTGAAGGGCCAGCTGTTCCAGCTGCGGCCCCGCCGGAAACCCAAGCCCCAAAGCGACGCCTACGCGATCCACCAGCTGCCCGGCATGCAAATCGGCGCTGCCGCCCAGGGGCGTCAAGCGTTCCCCGTCGCTGAGCAGCACGTCCGTGGTGCCGCCGCTGACATGCAGCGCAACGAAGCGCGACGGCATGGGGCCGCCATCCACCAGGCCGGCCGCAATGTGGCCCTGCTGGTGAGTGGTTTCAAAAAACGCAGCGCCCAGCGCAGCGGCGAGCACGCGCGCATGCGCATATCCCACGCCAAACACCGGCATATAGCTATCCGCCTCGGGCCTGGGCGCCACGGAAGCGCACACCGCTACGATGCGCGCCTCTTTCAGCGCCGGCGCGAGGTTATCCATCACCGCGGGCATTTGGCGCACATGCGCAAAAACGGCCTCGCTTTGGCGAAGGCCGCGCTGTCCGGCAGGCACGGGCAAAAGCATCCGGGAGGAGGCCAGCACCTCTCCCCGGTCGTTGACCGCCGCCGCAGACGTGGTGTAGCAGCTGGTATCGAACCCGAGGGCAACGCGCGCGGTCACGACGGCTCCTCGCGCTGCTTTTCGCGCTCCATGGCGCCCAGCACGCCATTGATGTAACGGCTGCTCTTGGGCTCGCTATAACGGCCTGCCAGCGCCATGGCCTCGCTGATGGCCACGTTGTCGGGCACGTCTTCACGGTGATAGAGCTCGTAAGCCGCCAGGCGAAGAATGCTCAAATCCACATGCGGTACACGGCTGAGCTCCCAGTCGCCGGTGCTGTGGCGCTGGATAAGCTCGTCCAGCTCCTGTTCATGAGCGCTAACGCCGTCTAGTACGTCGGCGATATAGCGCCGCTCCTCCGTGCTGGGCCGCAGCCGTCCCGCGCTCTCGGGCCGATCCATGGATAGCTGCTCGTAAACCAGATCCAGGCTTTCGTCGTCAGCCTCGCCGCCGGACAGCCTCTCGTAGAGAAGCTGCATCGCGGCTTTTCTGGCAATGGAACGCGCCATGCAACGCAACACTCCGTTTCTCTTGTATCATTCGTCCTTGGGCGGAAAAACGCGGTTAATCAAACGCTTGATAGACTCGGTCTTGTTGGGCGACGCGCCCGCAAAGTACCCAAGCGCCGCAAAAACGGCCACCAGCAGCGTGCGCCAAAAGCCGATATACACCAGCAAAAGCGCCAGCACCGCGCCCAAAAGCGCCATAAACGCGCCGCAAGCGGGCGTACCCACACGCAGGAAAGACGGCTTGTTGTCATTGTTCATCGCTGATAACCTCCTCGGCTTTGGGCGGCTCATCCTCCGCCGGCGCTTCCTGGGCCGGCGGTTCCTCCGGCGCGGTTTCCGCCTCCGGAGCTTCCGGAAGAATCACGTACTGATCCGGTTCCTCGGTGTGGCGAAGCAGACAGTCGGCAAAACTCTCGTGGCGTTTTTGCTCCACTTCCTGCGGCGCGGCTTCCTGTAGTTCAACCGGGCAAAGCTCCTCCACAGCGGCCTGCGGCTCGGGCGCGGCGGAGGACGTATCAGTCTCCACCATCACGCGCACCTGCTGCACATCCACGCCGCTGCAAGAGGTAATGTATTGTTTGATCTGCTTTTGCAGGGCGTTGATGGTGAGCGGAATGTTAACGCCGTTGAGCAGCGTGACCTTCAGCTCCACCACGATTCCCGCGCGCCCGCTGTGAATGCGGGTATCGTTGACCGTCAGATCCTGGTGAGAGCCCACGCATTTTTGCACCATGTTATTCAGCGCGTTCACGGAAATGTTGACATCCCCGAACTCCGCCCGCTGCATAATGAAGCTTTTAGCACGCGGACGCCTGGCCAGGTAGCCGATATCATACGCGCCCAGCGCCATGAGCCCCAGCGCCACCACCACTTGCACCGCGCCCTGCCAAAAGGTTGCCGGCGTGCCGAGCTCCCAGGCTTCCGGCCCTACGCCCACCGTGACCAACAGCAGGCAAACACCCTGGGCCAGAAGCACGACGCCGGACAGAGCGCTCAGCACGCGCCCCCATACGGTAATCTTCATTAACAAGCCCTCCTCAAAAAAAGGAAAGCAATGCCCGCATGCCGCCCACGGGCGGCCTTGGGTATCGCTTTTTGGGGTTCATTGTTCCTGCGCTTCGTCCTGCGATGGCGCGGGTTCTTCGGCGGTAAAGGACTCGTACTCCACCGGCTGGGCGGTATGTTCCTCAGCAGGCGTGGGCTCGCCGTCGAACTCCACATGCGCGGCCTCGCGCGGCGGTTCCTGCGGCCGTGCGGTTTCGCGCTCAATGCCTTTGAGGGACGCCAAGCCCTCCAGCGTTTCCTTTTGTTCTTTTTCAAAGCTGACGCCCTGCACATGCACGTCCACGCGCACCACGTGGAGCCCTGTCATGGACTCGATGGCCTTGCGCACGTTTTCCTGCACGTTGGCCGCTGCGGTTTGGATGGGCGTGCCGTACTCGATCACCAGGTACACGTCGACGGCGGCTTCCTCTGTGCCAAGCTCCACCTTGACGCCCTTGGTGATGTTGCGATTGCGGCCAAATACGTCGCCAATGCCGTTGCCAGAACACATGCCGGCCACGCCTTCGACTTCATTGGTGGCCACGCCCGCAATGATGGCGATGACCTCGTTTGCGTATGTGATGGTGCCGGTGGTATTGTTGTCCTGATCCAGGGTCAAAGGCAAGTTGTCCTTTTTGCTGGCCATTTCACACACCTCCAGTAGTTTGGGCGCGCTTGAAGCGGCGCCCCGCAATGCCTGATTCAACTGTTAGTATAGCAGATATCGCCCCGCTTGACAATCAAGCGGCGCAATTTATTGCCCAACGTCCTTTTTGTCAAGCGCAAGGGCGATGTGCAATTCGTCCAGCTGTCGCTGATCCACGGCGCTGGGAGCGTCCATCATCAAATCCTGGGCGTTTTTGTTCATGGGGAAAGGAATGACCTCGCGGATGGAATCTTCCCCGGCCAGGAGCATCACCATGCGGTCCACGCCCGGCGCGATACCGGCATGCGGCGGAGCGCCGTAGCAAAAGGCGTTGTAGAGCGCGGGGAAGCGGGACATCACGTCTGTTTCGCTCAGCCGCACCAGCTCGAAGGCGCGCAGCATCACCTCGGGATCGTGGTTGCGCACCGCGCCGGAGCTTAGCTCCACGCCATTGCAAACCAGGTCGTACTGATAGGCGGTGATCGTTAGCGGATCCACCTCTCCACGGTGGGCTTTTTCCAGGATTTCCAGGCCGCCGTTGGGCATGGAGAAAGGATTGTGGCAAAACTCCAATTCGCCGGATTCCTCGCCAATTTCATACATGGGGAAATCCACAATCCAGCAAAAGGCGTATTGTTCCCGATCCATATGGTGGGGGCAAAGCTCGCCCAGGAGCTTGCGCATCACGCCGGCGGTCTTTTGCGCAACGGGCTTTTTGCCGCACGTCAGGCCCACGAAGGAACCGGGTTTAAGCTCCAGGCGGCGAATGAAGGCATCCGCCCGATCCTTGAAAAATTTGCTCACGCCGCCCGTGAGGGCGCCCTGTTCGTCCAAGCGGAACCAATACATGGGGTTGCCGCTGATCACCTCGACATCCGCGCAAAGTTTGTCAATCTGCTTGCGGGCGGCGGACATGTCGCTCACGGCGACAGCCTTGACCGTTGCGCCCTCAAACGGCGCAAAACCGCAGCCCTGCGCCAAGTCGGTCACGTCCTCAACGGTGAGGTCAATGCGTAGGTCGGGCTTGTCGGAGCCGTAAACCTCCATGGCCTGTTCAAAGGGAATGCGAAGGAACGGCGCGCCGGACGCGCGATGGTACAGGCCATAGCGCGCAAAAATGGGCGGCAGTACATCCTCCAAAACCGAAAAAACGTCGTCCTGGGTGGCGAAAGCCATTTCCATATCCAGCTGATAGAACTCGCCGGGGCTGCGGTCGCCGCGCGCGTCCTCATCACGGAAGCAGGGCGCAATTTGGAAATAGCGATCAAAGCCGGAAATCATCAGCAGTTGCTTGAACTGCTGCGGCGCCTGGGGCAAGGCGTAGAACTTGCCGGGATGCTTGCGCGCGGGCACCAGGTAATCGCGCGCGCCTTCGGGCGAGGAGGCTGTGAGAATGGGCGTGGTGATTTCCAAAAAGCCGTGCTCGATCATGGCCTGGCGCAAAGCGCTGACAACGTTGCAGCGCAGGATGATGTTGCGCTTGACCTCGGGGTTGCGCAAATCCAGGTAGCGATAGCGCAGGCGCAGGCTTTCGTCCGCCTCGCGGGAATGATTGATTTGGAAGGGCAGGGCGTTATAGCGGCAGCGTCCCAGCACCTCGATGCGCTGCGGGACGATCTCGATATCGCCGGTGGCCTGGCGGGGATTCTTGGAGGCGCGCTCGCGCACCTCGCCCTCCACGGCGATGACGCTTTCCTTATTAAGCGCGCGAATCTGCGCCAGGTGTTCTTCGTTTTCCACCACGATCTGGGTGGTGCCGTAAAAGTCGCGCAGCACTACAAACGCCAGCGTTGCCGATACCTCGCGCACATTTTCCATCCAACCGGCCAGGCATACGCGCTTCCCGCAATCGCCAAGGCGGAGCTCGTCACAGGTATGGGTGCGATTTTGCATGGTTTGTCTCCTCTCCGTATCCGCTTACAGCCGGGCCAAAAGCGCCGCAGGCGCCTCGGCCAGGGGAAGTTCCCATTCCTCGCGGGAAGCCATGTCGCGCACTTTCACCGTGCCGCGGGCCAGCTCGTCCCCGCCGACGATGGCTACCAAAGCCGTACCCAGCTTGTCGGCGTATTTGAACTGCGCTTTCAGGCTTCGCCCCTGGTGATCCATATCCGCCCGGATGCCGGCGGCGCGCAAGGCTTGCAGCAGCGAAAACGCCTCCAGGGACGCATCGCCCAGGCAGGCCACAAACACTTGTGGTCGTTCATCCTCCACGGTGAGCTTGCCGCTTCCCTGCGCTTGCAGAAGCATCAGCACCCGCTCGATGCCCATGCCAAAGCCCACCGCGGGAATGGCCGGCCCGCCCAGTTCCTCCACCAAGCCGTCGTAGCGGCCGCCGCCGCAAACGGTAAGCTCGCCCGTGGGCGTGCCCGTGACAAATTCAAAGACGGTTTTGGTGTAATAGTCCAGCCCGCGCACAATGCGCGCGTCCACCGCATAAGGAACTCCCACCGCGTCGAGGTATGCCTTAAGGCGCTCAAAATGCGCGCGACAATCATCGCACAGGTATTCCAGCATCACCGGCGCGTCGGCCAGTTCCCGTTGGCAGCCGGGCTCCTTGCAATCCAGCGCGCGCATGGGGTTGATGTCCGCGCGTTCCTGGCAGGCGCGGCAGAGGCGATCGCGGCGGGCGTTGAGGTAGGCCCGAAACGCCTGCTGATAGGCCGGGCGGCAATGCGGGCAGCCGATGGAATTGACGCGCACGGAAAGGTTGCCCAGGCCGAAGCGCTCCAATAGCTGAAGCACAAGCACAATAAGCTCGGCATCCGCGCTGGGCTGCGACGCGCCGAAGCACTCCATGCCGAACTGATGATGCTCGCGCAGCCGTCCGCTCTGGGGCGCCTCGTAACGAAAATGCGGAGCGTTCAAATAATAGAGTTTGAGCGGCAGCGTCTGAGCATAGAGGCCGCTTTCCAAAAAGGCGCGCACCACGCCGGCTGTGCTTTCGGGTTTAAGGGTCACGCTGCGGCCGCCTTTATCCTCAAAAGTGTACATTTCCTTGCGTACCACGTCGCTGCTTTGGCCGGCTGAACGCGCAAAGAGCTCCGTATGCTCCACCACGGGGGTGCGGATTTCGTGGTAGCCGTTGATCCGCGCGGCATCGCGCATTTCTCGTTCCAGCGCGCGCCACAGCGCGCTTTCCACAGGCAGCACGTCCTTCATTCCCTTGAGCACCTTGAGCTGCATGCCGTTCACCTCGTCCCATTCCATGCCAAAAGGCCGTAATCGGTTGCATTATACACGGCTTGACGCGGCATTGTCAAGGATGGGAAAGCCTTAGACCGCGCTGGGAACGGGCGAGTTTTCCATGGCGTCGGTAACTACCTTGAGGCAGCGCTCCATGACGGCCTTTTGATCGTCTCCGACGTAGTCGGGATAGTTGACGCCGTCGTTCACGAGAATACGGTATCTCTGCACGCCGTCCTCCCGGCCGCGCCAGGCGTAGGTGGGCGTATAGCTGAGCTCATCGAAAGCGACTAGCCCGGTGGCGGAATCGTACACAACCTGAGCGTTGAGCAGGATGCTGGAAATGCTGATGCGCTTTTCGCGGTCATGGGTGACAAGATTGCCCAGGGAATAGGCGCACAGCACGGGATGATACTTGCCGTCGCCACGTTCGGCGGTAAGGATTTGCACGGTTTGCAAAGCTCCGGGATAGGTACCCAGGATGATATCCGCGCCGGCGTCGGCAATGGTTTGGGCAAAGGCGACCTGATCGTCGTTGACGGTGGTGTCGCCCTGATCGCCCCAGCACAAGGACACCAGCACCACTTGCGCGCCCGCCTGCCGCGCGGCAGCGATATCGGCGGCGATTACGTCCGCGTCCAAGGGTGCCAGGGCAAAGGCGCGTTCGTCCTCGGTGGTCGCGTTTCGGCTGGCGGAGGTGGTGCGATCCTGGTAGCTCAAAAGCGCCACCTTTACCTCCCCCGCCATCGTGCTGTTGAGCGCCTGACGCGCGGCCTGGCTTTCATACACGCCGTAAGGCGTCATGCCGGCAGCGCGAATGGCGTTTTGGGTTTCCTTGAGGCCCTCGATGCCTCCGGCCAAAATCCCGGGATAGCCCAGGCAAACCAGCTGAATCCCGGCATCTCGCATGGCGGGCAAAAGCTGAAGCGGCGCATTGTTATTGGAAACCTTTTGCGAATCCATGACCGTGCTTTCCAGCGTCACAAGGGTCATGTCGGACTGCATGGCGCTCACCAGCGCGTCGTCAAACAGGGTTTCAAAGCGGTAGACGCCGTCGTAGGTCAGGGCGTCGAACATCGCGGTATTGAACACCATGCTCCCCGCCGCGCAAAGGGAGAAACGGTAGGTAGGCGGCGTGGTAGCCACGGGCTGCGGGGTTTGGGTGGCCGGCGCATCGCTCCCGCTCCAAATGGCAAGCTCCTCTGCGGACAGGGGTTCATTGGTTGGCTGCGACGAAATGATCTGCGACGCCGAGGATGCGATTTGAGACAAGGATTGATCCACCGCCACCGCCAGTTCCGCCGCGTTGATGCGGATGTCCGTTCCGCCCGTGAAGGTTTGCACCAGCATGCAAAAACCAACCAGCGTCAACGCCGTAAGCGTGAGCATCCAGATCGTACCGAAGGATACGCCCCTGCGGGCGTTCTTGTGTTTGCGCATCGTCGTCCTCCTATGGCACAGCGGGGTCGCGCCCAGGCAGGTTTGGGCTTGACCAACCGTGTAAGCAATGATATCATAATGGCATCTGTTGTGCAAGATAAGGAGTTGACCCCCGATTGATGAAGATCAGCTTTTCGACGCTCGGCTGCCCGCGCTGGAGCTGGCAGGAAATCGTCGCCACGGCCTGCGACCTGGGATATGGCGGCGTTGAGGTGCGCGGGGTAGGCAAAGATATTTCCGTACCCAGCGTTCCGGCGTTTTCGGATGAGAACCTTGAGAGAACCAAGGCAGAGCTCGCCCGCATGGGACTAAGCATTCCCTGCCTGGACAGCGATTGCTGCATCCACCTACGGGACGCGCAAAAGGCCACCGACGAGGAAATTCGCGCTTATATTCGTCTGGCGCAAAAGCTGGGCGTGCCCTACGTTCGCGTAATGGCCACGGCGCCGGTGCCTCAGCCCGTCGGAACGGTGGACGAAGCCTATGTGCGCGATCACGCCCTGGCCCTGGGGCACGAAGCCATGGCTTGCGGCGTGAAGCTGTTAATTGAAACGCACGGCGTATGGAGCGATTCGGAGCGCCTGGCCCGGCTGATGAGCACCATCGGCTGCGAGGGCGTAGGCGTCTTGTGGGACGTGCATCATCCCTACCGCTTCATGCACGAGCGTCCGTCTGTAACCCTGGCCAACCTCCGCCCCTGGCTATGCCACACGCATGTCAAGGACAGCGTGGCCACCGAGGACGGCTACCGCTACGCCATGCCCGGCTTTGGCGACCTGCCCCTGGAGGAAATCGTAGGAACGCTCAAAGACGGCGGCTACGAGGGCTTTTATTCGCTGGAGTGGGTCAAGCGCTGGGATATGACGCTGGAGGAGCCGGGCATCGTGTTTGCGCACTACGCCAACTACATGCGCACGCTCTAAAGCCTCTCGGGATGAAAACGGCCTTTCAAACCGTTTTCATCCCACGCTTTTTGCGGCGCCTTGGACGCCGAAGAAAATTTGCGGCGGCAATCTGTAGTTTTGCTGCGCAAAACATTGAATAATTTATAAAAAGTGGTATGATTCAGGCATAGGTGATAACAAATGAACAAATGGATTGTTGAAGATTGGGCTTTTGATGTGGAAGTAATTGACGGCGAAGCAAAAAATTGCAGACTTGGATTAGAAAAGGGAGATGTTTTTCATTTTGAATACGAAACACCTCAAGGTTTTTGCCCTCGCGCCATAGCTGAAATTTTTACTTGGTGTGAAGTAATTCGTTGTGGCGGCGAATTTACATACAGAGGCGCGAAAGAAAAATACAGAATGGAAATTCCTTGTCCGTGCCATTGTTTACGTTTTTGCCTTACTGCTGCTCCTATAAACAGGGATGAAAACGGATGAAAACACCATTGTAATCTGAACCCTCGAGTTCGGACTCAATGATGTTTTTATTATAAAACCCAGTATTTATGCGAGTTCGTGAGCTGTCCGTATTCAAATTTCGGACGCCGAAGAAAATTTGCGGCGGTGTATTGCATTCTGACGGACGGTTTGCTATAATATCATTCGCCGGTTCCAAGCCGGGCCGCCAGGACAGCGCGCGGGCAAGCCGTTTGTTCGGCGGGAAAATGAAGATGGGGCTATAGCACAGTTGGTAGAACGAGTTATCTCTACTGTCGCCCCAAGGGTTCTGAACACCGTAAGCAGTTATTGGTGAATCTGCATAAAATTTGCCATGAATATTTGGGGCATTAGCGCAGTTGGTAGCGCGCGACATTCGCATTGTCGAGGCCAGGGGTTCGAATCCCCTATGCTCCACCATCACAGCAAAATTCGAACCTTCGTGGTTCGGATTTTGTCGTTTATACTTCACCAAACCAAAACGGGTACGATGATCCCGTTTTTTCTTTCCCGATGACTTTTGCAAATTCCACCCTTCGGAGTATCTATGAAAATGCAAGTTTTGCTTTCAATACTGGTTTTTCCCCAGCTTGTATGGTAAAGTAATTACGATACAGACAGGGGGTGGAGAAGTGAACAGCATCAAACGAAAAACCACGGCGAAGCTTTGTCTGGCACTGGGTCTGTTCATACTCGCCGGCGTTTTTCGTCAGATCGATTACGAAAGCCCCCCGCTGCCAGCTGCCGTTTGTTTCGTTCTCACCAATCTGATCTACATCGGCCTGGCCATGGCGTGGGGTTTTTCCATATCAAACCGGATTCTTCATAGAAATGTCCGACGGTATCTGCTAATGGGCTGCGCCATGGCCGTTTTGTGGATGTTCCTTCGCGCGGTCAAATATCGTTT
>DVME01000047.1 GCA_018715175.1 Candidatus Limiplasma stercoravium | reverse complement strand
ACGTGGGCATGGGGGTATCCACGGCGGACTTTGCGCTGTTCCGAGAGACGTTGGGTATTGCGCAACCGGCAGACGATACGGCCCGGGCGTGGGCTGTGCGGGATCATCACCAGGAACTATCGGCGCTCTATCTGGAAAAGTATTGGGAGATACTGGACTTCCCCAATTGGCAATACGCCAAGGCCGTCATTCAGGTTTGCCGGGGACATCGCAAAACGGATCTTATGGATCTTGACGGCTATCCGCCCCGCTTTGAGGTGGAAACGGGCAAGGAGGTATACCTGCCGTATCTGGCGGCGCTGCTATGCCTGGCGGACGAGCTGGACATTGCCGCCGATCGCAACGTCAGCTTTCTGTACGATGTCGAGAAGATGCCCAGCGCAAGAGACCGCCGGGAATTTCGCAAGCACATGGCCATCCGCCGGGTGGAGCTTACGCCTGGGCAGGTGGTGGTGCATGCATGCGCGGAAAACGCAGAAATCCGAAGGGATGTAGAAGAGGTAACCGCCAAGCTGCGGGAAAAGCTGCTGATGTGCCGTCGGGTGGCCGCGCAGCGCTCTCCCTTTGTCATCACGCAGGCCGACGTGGTGCTGCGTATGAAAAAACCGGAGGAAAACGAGATATGAGGATACTGGAACGTCTGTTTCATCTGACGGAGCACGGAACCACGATTCGGCGGGAATTGTTGGGGGCTCTGACCTCCTTTTTTTCGGTGGCTTACATCCTGTTCGTTACGCCCAGCTATTTGTCGCAGACTGGCATGGACTATACCGGCGTGCTGCTGGCAACCTGCTTGTCCTCGGCGTTGGCCTGTTTTCTTTCCGCGGCTCTGAACCTGCCCTTTATGCTGGCGCCCGGCGTGGGGCTCAACGCTTTTTTCACCTATACGCTCTGCCTGACCATGGGATATACCTGGCAGCAGGCGTTGGCGGTGGTGAGCCTGTCCGGGCTGGCGTTTTTGCTTATTAGCCTTACGCCGCTTAGGGAACAGATGATTTCCTGCATCCCGCCCAGCATGAAAAACGCCATCAGCGCCGGCCTGGGGCTGTTCATCGCCCTGATCGGGCTGCTGAATTCCGGTATCGTCCAGGCGCAAGGCGGCGCGCTGAAGCTGGGAGATATCGGCGCGCCCACGACTTTTCTGGCCATCCTGGGCTTGCTGATTACCGGCGTGCTCATGGCCTGGAAGGTTAAGGGAGCCATACTCATCGGCATTGTGGTCACTACCCTTTTGGGATTTCCGCTGGGGGTGACGCAGGCGCCGGAATCCATAAGCCTTTCGCTATCGTCCCTGCGTCCATTGCTCATGTCTGCGGACTTCGGCGGCGTGTTCTCCCTGGGAGTGCTGCCGCTGGTCACCGCCGTGGTCACCTTCACCATGTGCCTGTGCTTTGATACCCTGGGCGCGCTGATCTGCATCACCGGCGCGGGAAACCTGACGGACGGCAAGGAAGGGCTGGGCCGATACAGCCGCGGCATGACGGCGGTGGCCCTATCGACCGCCGCTTTGCCGCTGCTGGGCGCGCCGCCCATCGGCATCCCTGTGGAGGGTTCCACCGGCGTGGCGGACGGCGCCAAGACGGGATTGTATACCGCCGCTACCGGGGTGCTTTTTCTGGCGTCCATCCTTCTGGCGCCCATTGCGGGGATCATACCTGGCGCGGCCACCTCGCCCGCGCTGGTGCTGATCGGGATGCTGATGATTCACAACGCCACCAACATCTACTGGCATCACGTGGAAATCGCCTTGCCCTGCTTTTTGACCATGATTATGATTCCCTTTACCTATTCGGTGGCGGACGGCATCGGCGTAGGCTTCATCTCCTATACCGTTATCAGTTTGATCGGGGGAAATGGGAAAAAGATTCCGGCGCTCACCTACATGCTCAGCCTTTTGTTTGTGGCCATGTACGTCCTTTCGGCGCTGTAGGAGGTGCGAAGAATGAAAAAAATCGACGAGGTATTCCACCTTTCACAGCGAGGAACAACCCTCTTTCGAGAGCTTCGGGGCGGATGCACGACCTTTTGCTCCATGGCGTACCTGATTGTGGTGATTCCAGGTTTGCTGGCCGGAACGGGCATGGACTTCGGCACGGTCATGACGGCCACCTGCCTCATTGCCGCTCTGGGGAGCATCGCATCCGGGCTGGTATCCAACTTGCCTTTTGCCCTGGCGCCTGGCCTGGGATTCACCACCCTGTTTACCCACACCCTTTGCCAGCGCTGCGGGTGTACCTGGCAGCAGGCCCTGGCCCTGGTGCTGCTTTCCGGCCTGCTGTTTGTGGTCTTTTGCCTCACCCCCCTTCGGGAACGTCTCAACGACGCTTTGCCCATGCCTTTCAAGTTCGCGCTGTCCGCCGGAGTCGGGCTTTTCCTCACGCTTTCCGGCCTCATCAACGCGGGCCTGATTACCGCCGACGAGAACCTTGTGGACATGGGAACGCTGGCTTCGCCGGGGCCATTGCTGGCGCTGCTGGGGATTCTACTGACGGCGGCGCTGGTGATGAAACGGGTTCCAGGGGCGCTGATGCTGGGAATGGCGGCGACGGCCGTCCTGGGGATTCCTCTGGGGGTGACGGTTCTCCCTCAAACCCTCACAGCCGCTCCTGCGCTGTCCATGACGGCGCTGAAACCGGACTTCGCCGGCCTTTTCACCTTGGGGCCCATTCCGCTTTTTTCGGCCCTGCTTTCTTTGGTGGTTTCTCAGTACTTTGACGCCCTGGGCATTCTTTTGGGCGTGGCGGGGGATGCCAAGCTGACCGATTCCACCGGCGACCTGGAAGGGCAGCGGGAGGCGATGCTGTGCTGCGGAGCCGCCACCTGCGCCGGGGCGATGCTGGGAGTGAGCAACGTGACGGCCGTGGCAGAATCGGCCACCGGCATCCGCGAGGGCGCCCGCACGGGTCTTTCCGCCGTGACCGCCGGCTTTCTCTTTCTTTGCATGCTTCCTTTTACGCCGCTGGCGGAGCTGGCGAACGGCGCTGTGTTGGCCGCTCCGCTGGTAATGGTGGGCATGTCCATGATGAGCGGCATCACACAGATCACCTGGAAGCATGTGGAGATCTCTTTGCCCAGCTTTCTGATGATCGTGGGAATGCCCTTCACCTTTTCCATTACCAACGGCGTGATGCTGGGCGTGGTTTCCTACGTGGTGGTGATGGTGTGCCGGAAACGGGCTCATCTGGTAGCTCCGGCGCTCTACATCCTGGCCGGGGTCTTTGTGCTGGTGGCTGCGCTGGGCGCTCTGCCATGACCGCCGCAATCAAAAAAGGGCTCTCACTACGAGATCTCTAAAGCTGTCGAAAAACCCTTCTGGGAGGTTCGGAGGGCCGCAGCCCTCCGAAGGGCATTCCGAATCCAGCGACCTGTGCGGTGGATTCGGAAGCCTTGCGTAGCAAGGTTTCCTTGCACGTTTCCCCGGCCGCGCCCAAGGCGCAGGGGAAACGTGTTTTGGCGGAAAAGGCCGCCAACGGCGGCCTTTTTCGACACGCGGGAGGTTCCCGCTGCGGGAGCCCTTTTTTCAAGAGCCTGTTTACAGCACCAGCTGCATCTGGAAACGGCCGTTGGATTGCTCGAAGTGGCACACGGCGCCATGCTTTTGACAGAAGGCAGAGATGGACTGCGCGCCCAAACCATGTCCCTCTCGGTGGGCTAGCGGGAGGCCCTTGGCGTCAAAGAGCACCGGTTCGTTGCAGGGATTGGAAATCTCCAGCATCAAACCGGGGCTTCCCACCGTTTTGCAGCGGATTTCCCTCTGATCGCTGGGCAATTTAAGATTGGCATGGATGGCATTTTCCAGGGCGTTGGCCAGGACGATAGCCAGTTCTCCCTCATTGACCGGCAGCTTGTCGGGAAAGGAAAGCTCCGCCTTTACGCGGATTTCTTGGCTTTTGGCCTGCTCAAAGTAAGAGGAAAACATGGCGTCCAAAACCGGCGGACGGCACCAGCGAATTTCCCGTTGGCTGTCCAGCCGCTGATTGGCGTCCGCCAGAAAGTCCAGCGCCGTTTTTTTGTCTCCCCGCGCCACCAGCTCCGCGACCGTCTGGAGACGGTGGCGCAGGTCGTGACGCTCCCTGCCGATGGCACTTTCCACGGCCTTGACCGCCTCCATGCGGCTTTGCAGAGCGGAGAGCTGAAAGGCGGATAGCTGGGCGACGTGGTGCGCCTCCGTTTCTTTGCGCGCCCGTTCAAAAAACAGAAACATTAAATAGTATGCGCATCCGCATAGGATCAGTAGGCCATAGAGGATAATCGCTGCGCGAAACGGATCGGCCTGAAAATATTGATGATACACGTAAAGGGTGAGCAGGCCGGTTGTGATGGGGATTAGACAAAGAACCGTCCATCCATGATCTAGCTGCCTAAGCATCTGCCTGCAGATCTGCCCAAACCGCTTCAAGACAAAATAGAGTGAAACAAGTGAAATCACCCGAACCAGCAGGGGAAGAAACATCACGGCGGGGAACAGCGCCTGCACCAGGTATCCGTTTACCCCGCAAATGCATCCGACGTAAATCCCGTTGGCCACGCTAAAAACGGTTCGAGCCCCTCGGTAGCGGGAACACCAGACCGTGGCCATGCCGTAGGGAAGCACCAATGTCACCACGGCAAACCGGGAATAGAAAGAAAACAGCCCAAGCTCGATTAGCGCCACATGGAGAGCCACCAGCCCGCCGGCCAAAACGAGCCAGCGCGTCCGCCAGGTCTTCACAGGATGCCGAAACTCCACAAGAAGCATGACATAGCCGCCTAGAAACAACTGGGTGACCGCTACTGTCAGCGCCCGATACCAAGCCGCATCCATGGTGTTTCCTCCTATGGCAGTCTCTGCATGGCCAGCTTACTTTATTTGTCCAGCCAGTATTTACCCCAGGCTTTCTTAAAGTCCGCCGCGGCCCTGCGGGGCAAAATAACGGTTTGCCCGTTGTCCAGCATAGCGGTCTGGCCATTAACCCCTGTTACATGCTGGAAATTCAGCACATAACTGGCCCCACACAAACAAAAGCTTTCGTTTGCCAGCAAGGGAGCGGCAATTTCCCGAAAAGAAACCCGAATGGTTTGAGAATCCACCGTACCGTCGGTGCAGCCATAGCGCACGCAGCGTCCCACCCGCTCCACATACCGAATCCGATCCAGCAGAATACGCTGCGGGCCGTCCGCCGTATGAACCACAATGGCGCTGCTATGACGACGGTTGAGCTTTTCCACCGCCCTGTCCAGCACCTGAAACAGCTTTTTTTCCTCCACCGGCTTGAGTAGATAAAAAAAGGCTCGGACATCATAGCTGTCGGCGGCAAAGTCATTGTAGTTGGTCAGATAGATAATCTCGCCGCATTCGCCCAACGACCGCAAACGGCGGCCGGTATCAATGCCGCTGAGCTGCGGCATAAGGATATCCAAAACATACAGATCAAAGCCGTGGAGCTGTTCCATTCTAGCCAGCAGCGCGCTGCCGCTTTGAAAGGTCTCCACCTGCCCGTTCAGGCCGGGCCGGGAATGAAGATAGGCATTCAGCAACGCAGCCGTCTTGCTCCGTTGTTTTTCGTCGTCGTCGCATACGGCGATTCGCAGCATAGCCGCCCTCCCTTCCGCCGCAAACGGCCAATCTTGCGCCGGATTCATCAAAAATGAAATCGATTTCCAATTTGAACAGGACGAATATAACATATCATAGAAGAAATAAAACGTCAAGAAAAATCGGCGTCCATGGACCCCGCCGCAACCCTGCGCGTCGCCCGCGGCGCAGCGGTGAAAGCCTTGGCGCATTCCAAAGCGCAAAGGCGTTTTGAAAAACCGGCCGCCTTTGGGCCTCCAGCAAGAAGCCGCGAAACGCCCCGCAAGCCAGGCGGCTTCCTTGCCGCCTTCCCAAAATCGCGCCTCCGGGAAAAACTTTGGCCTTCGCCTGAACCTTTTCCCGGCTGATTCCGTTATCATAGTGTAAGGACTGATGCATCAAATCCTTCGGCCAATGCAAACGATCATGGGGGATTGAATGATGGTGGACGAACAAACCTTTGTGCGCGAGGCGCAAGCGATGGAGCGAACGCTCTACCGCATTTCGCGCAGTTATCTTCCCCGATGGGAAGATTGCGCGGACGCGGTACAGGAAGCCTTGGGAAAAGCGTGGGCCAAGCGCCGGCAAGCCGACCCAGGCTACTTCCGCGCATGGCTGACGCGCATCGTCATCAACGAGTGCCATAATTGTTACCGGCGGCAAAAGCGAATCGTCTACGCCGAGCAAGTGGAGGCCGGGCAAAATCCTGCTTTCGATGACGCTATCGCCCTTCGCCAATCGCTCTCCACCCTGCCCGAAAAGCTTCGACTCCCTCTGCTTTTGCACTATTTGGAGGGATTCTCGCTCAAAGAGGTGGCACGCATTCTTCGCCTGCCCATCGGCACGGTCAAGTCGCGGCTGCATCAAGCCAGAAAAGCCCTCAAACTTGAATTGGAACAGGAGGATAAAAATGCAAGATCCTTTTGAGCCTACGCCCATACCCTTTCACAACCGCGTGGAACAGAAGCTGAGCGAATTGCAGCGCAAGGAGAAACCTGCCGTCCGCTCGTATCGCTGGGTGGTCGTTGGGGCCGTGACATTGGCGCTGCTGTGCGGCACGGCATTGGCGCTGGAACACTTGGGCGTGCTGCATTTCCTGACGGAAAGAATCTGGCAGGGCGATCCCGTGGATGCCGCCGCCATTGTGCAGCCCACGCAGCAGCAATGCGACAGCGAGCTATTGGACGCAACCGTACAGGACGCTTATTGGGACGGCGAAACGCTTTCCATCTCCCTGCACGTCGCTCCCAAGGGCGACTACGCTTTCTATACTGAGACGGATCGCGGGAGGGATGGCGAGAACTTCGATCTGATCTGGTGGAACGGCAGTATTCTTCCCTTTGAAGAATGGAAGGCGGGCCGTGAAGCGCTGTTGCTAAAACTGCCCAAGTTCCTCAATGGGACGGAGGACATCACCTCTTCCTGGGATTGGGTGCAAAACGAGCAGAGCGAAACGATGCTCCTCCAGGGGCATTGCGACGATTTGACGCAGGGAGCTACATTGGCCATCGAGATGGAGTGCCTCCTGGAAGATCGCGGCGAAACCGAGCTCTCCACCCTCACCTTCACCCTGCCGCCGATGAAGAAAGGAGAGCCGGAGGAATGAAACGTGCGTTTTTGATTCTGCTTTCGCTCGCGCTGTGCTTTGGCACGGCGCTGGCAGAGAAAGCAAGCCCTTTTTACCACAACAGCCTTTGGAACGCGGAGGATGTCGACCTTTCCGGCGTGCGGGAAATCGACGGCCGACTGGTCGGCGTTGTGAAACTGCCCGCAACGACGAATAATGGCTGGCCGACCGCGCAGCTGCTGGTGGATTGCCCGTTGCCAACGGATTTCACGCAGGAGCAGAAAGCCACGCTTCATGTGAGCTATCGGCCTGTTTCCAAGCAAGAACTGCTGGAGGCAATGAGAGCGGTTGGCCAAAACCCTGTCGACGGGGAAATGGTGGAACATCATTCCGTTGAAACGCTGGTCTCCTATAGCGCGCAGCCCAATATCGACAACGGATACTTCAACGCTCAGCTCAGCGACAGCAGCCTGTCTTACGATCCTGCGTTTGAAGAGGAATACGCACAGGCCAAGGATGTGCTGCGCGATCTGGTCGAGGCGTTGGGCGGGGATGTGGCGCAAAGCGTCTACCATGCCAACCGCCGCGACGCGGCCCATTACGATGGGTATAGCCGGACGGAATCTTCCACCTCCGCTGACATGAGCGAGAAGCTTCGCGCGCGTTTTGATGAAACGGAAGCCGCGAATGGCCGGGATCAGCGCGACTTCACGATGGTGCGCGGCCTGTATGAGCTCTACGGCCTGCCCGTGATGAGTCAGTTCTATTATCAGGCGGACGGGGAGTGGATTGGCGCCTCAAGCGAGTTTCGCGCCGCGGTACGGGATGACGGAACGGTCTGCTTTGTGGAGATCAGCGGCCTGATGGAAGTGACAGGCAAAGAGCCGCTTGATTTGCCCGCTTTGGACTGGCGCATGGTGCTTAAACAGGCTGTGGCCCATCTTTGCCTCACCAACGCCGAGCCCACCGATCAGGTGGATGAATCGGAAGACGGCCGGGTGATCTATGCCGGATACTCCGTCATCACCGACCTGGAGCCCTGCTGGGTAGGCATGACAAAAGATACGCTTGTTCCGGGCTGGTATTGCGTCACACAGCAGCGCGTAGCCAAGGACGACAGCATTGCCGCTGTGTGGGCGCAGTACGGGGATGCGCAGACGCTGATGGCGCAGCCATAAGCTTGCCGCTCTGCTGTCCTTGGCGCAAGCATGCCGTTTGCATTGATGCGGCGCCGCTGAAAAAAGTCAAAAGCGCCCGGCCGGTATAACGAACAAGCCGAGAGCCTGCTTCCCAAAGCGATAGGGGGGCAGGCTCTTTTTGGGTGGTCAAGCGCCGGGCTGGGCCCGCACGTGCCGCCGGAGGCTGTGTCCGCGCAAATGGAAGGGCGGATAGAAGCAAAACGCAAACGACAGGAAGAACCGTGGTATACTCGTTTGCGGCAATAGCATTCTCGCCGTCCTCGCCTGGGGACGGCAGCCTGAGGACGCTTGCTAGGAGTCGGCGGACGCCAAAGGAACGCCTTTGCGCTGCGCAATAGACAAAGGATTCCATCGCCAGAAAGCGAACATAGGCTTTGGATAGGGAGGGATTTTTATGAACCGGTTTGAAGAACTGTTTGGAGCCAGCAAGCCCATAATCGCCATGCTGCATCTAAAATCGGACGTTCACATGGACATGGCAAGCCGCGCGAAGCAGGAGATTGCGCTGTATTATGACAACGGCGTGGATGCGGTGCTTGTGGAAAACTACTTTGGCAGCGTTGACGACTGCCAGGAGGTGCTGGCGTATCTGCAAGCGCAATATCCCGATAAGCCCTACGGCGTGAACGTCTTAGGGGATTGGTACAAGGCCTTTCAGCTGGCGCAGCAGTACAACGCGGCCTTCCTGCAAATTGACTCGGTATGCGGGCATCTGTCTCCGGGACGGGATCCGTGGTTTGCCAAGGAGCTCGCTTGCGCCCGCCAAAAGAGCCGCGCGGCGGTGCTGGGAGGCGTGCGCTTTAAGTATCAGCCCGTGAACTCGGGCCGCACCTTGGAGGAGGACTTGCAGCTGGGCATGCAGCGCTGCGATGCCATCGTTGTTACGGGCGACGGCACGGGACGCCCCACGCCGCCCGACAAGCTGTACGAGTTCCGAAAGACCGTCGGGCCTTTTCCCCTCATCGTTGGGGCCGGCGTGACAAATCTGAGCATTGAGCCCACCCTGCGGGACGCTGACGGCGCGATCATCGGGAGCTGGTTCAAAGACAATCACAAGGATCACGGCGACGTTTTGGCGGAGCATGTGCGCGAAATCGTCCAAAAGGCAAGGCGGGCCCGGTCGCCGTCGAATCGGACGGGCGCGTAGGGGAAAGGACGAATATGTCAAAGCAAGAATAAGGAAACCCAGCAGCGAAAGGCTTCCGAATCCATCGCGCATGTCGATGGATTCGGATTTCATTTGGCGAGCCTGCGAACCCACCAAACTTCCAAAAGGGTTTGACACTCTGAAGCACGCCCCAAGAGGGCGGATGCAAAAACGAGAAATTCGGTTTTTGAAGCTGGCGTACGCGCTGTAGGTTCGAGCCTGTCACGCCCCTGTATGTTTGGGGGGCTTTGTCAGCGGCTGGGAAAGGCGGCGCCCGTTCAGCCTGGCTTGCAAGCGCGAGCCCGGAGAGATTATAGCGTTTTTTTCTTCCATATCACACCCACCGCTGTGGCCCCGCTGCAAAGGAGCAGGAGCAGCAAGGGAAGCAGGGGAAGGGGATCGCCGGTTTGCGGCAAAATGACGGCAATTTGAAGCAACGCCGCGTAGGAATCGATTTTTTGCCCGATGCTGTCACTCACCGTACAATAGTAGCGGTTGCCATCAACCGAATGCTCAGCCTCAACGCGGAGGGTGTCGGAGGTAGCGCCGGGAATGGGCTCCCCGCTTGAAGCCTGGATTCCGTCGGAAGACGGCTGGGCGGGGATGACATACCACTGATACGCAAGCGGAGCCACGCCCCCGGAAGTCACCACGGTGAACACGGCCTCCCCGCCGTCGGGCAAGGTCTGGCTGGCAGGCGAGGAAACCAGCTTGAGCAGATCATAGGCGTTGTACACGGCGGTGTATTCCGTATCTTCGGTTACCACCTTGATTTCGGGCGTCCAGCCGGCAAATACATAGAAGTAGCTGTCATCCGACGGCCTGGCGGGGGTGGGGCCCTCATAGTCGGGCAATACGTCATATACATCACGGGTTACGTCCAGCCATGAACCGTCCCAGTTGCGCCAGATGACGTTGTAGGTCATATGCTCCCAGTGGGCCACGTAGGTTCTGTTGACGAAGTCGGTACGGTCGACTGGGTCTGTGCACTGTACCGTGACCTCTGGCGTCGGCTTATCAAGGCCGATCTGCTCGCAAGTCCAGCCGATAAAAATATGATCCTTGCGCCAGGGGCTAATTAACGAAACGCCCTCTTGATTCCAACGATAGATCTGGGGATTGTCCGCCAGCACGACGTCAGCGCCATCACCATCACCATCGGCGATGTAGGTGATGGTGCGGAAATCATCATAGGGTTGATCTTGTGTCCAAATCGCATACAAGGGGATGTTGGCCGTCCCGACTTCAATATCGCTGCCAGGCAGATAATCGGCTGTTGTAGCAGCGGAATCCTTTGACCAGCCTACAAAAACGCAGCCTTTGCGCCGCGGTACCTCGTTTGGAATGGTGCCCGTATGGTTTTCTTCCACCCAAAACGGTTGCGGCATGTTTTCCACCGTATCGTTGCCCGCGTTTTCCTCAAAGTAGACCAGTTCCATATAGTGGTAAAGAGGCAGCTCAATCTCGGTTTCCTGTTCCTGATCGGTTACAGAAACGGAGTAGCTTACCGTTTTTTTCACCTTTCCATGTCCCTGGGTATCATCCGGATCGTCCTGCCATGAGGTAGCGGTAATCTGAACATTGTCTTCCTCCGGATCATCGGCTGCCGGCATGTACAGATGAACGTAACCGTCCTTGTCGGTCACGCCTTCGATGTAGGCTTTGCCCCTTCGGTCGGAGTAGGGCGGCACCTCCGTATAGGTGACGGTTACGCCCTCCATCGGGTTTTTCGACCCCTCTTCTAGGACGCGTACGGCTACCTGATAGAGATAATGCTGACATAGCTCCATTTTGAATTCTTTGAAGGTAAAGGAGTAGTGGAAGTCGGAGATTTTTACGCGGAACAGCTCATAATCCACAGACCAGACATGCCCGGCCAGCTGGAACCAGGCCTCCAGCTTCCCAAGCATGTCGATTTCGCCCTGCAGGCAGGAAAGCTCCTTGCAGACATGCCATACATTGGGGTTGGTAGGCTTCACCTCCAGCAGGGGATTGGGATCTCTGCCGCCCTCGTCTCCCGTGAGCTCGGCCGAAACGCTAATGCCCTCGGCAATGTCACATCCCAGTCCGGCAACGGAAAGCAGATCGATGGAGGGTCCAAAGGTGATATCCACTTCAAAATCGCCCTCAGCGGTGATCTCCTCCACGTTCAGCCTGGGCTTTTCAGACAGGCTGCTGAAGCTCGGCGATTGGAAAATCCCGCCCTTTGCGGTGAAACCGGCCTTGCCGCCCGTCAGGTCAAAGCTCACCTTTGTGTCGCCCTCGGTAAACAGCCCGAGCCCCACGCCCACTTCCAGCCCAATGCCGGGAACGCCTGCAATCGGCAGCTTGAAAATGGGAATCTCCTGAGCGAAGTTATCGCTGATATCGATGACAGCATCTTGCAGATTATAGCTCACCCACGTTTCCGCCGCGATAGAGATACCGTTGTAGGATAATTTGATGTGGAAGTCGCCGTTCAGGTTGGTTTTGAATGTGAGCGTACCGGCGGGATTGGTAAAATTAAAATTTTCATATTCGAAAGGAAAGGTTTTGTCGACCGATATACCAATTTTGCTGAACAGATAGTCAGACTCCACCTTCTCCGGGCTGCAAGCAAAGACGATGCGGTCGGACTGGACCGTAACCTGGATGGGAACGAAGAAGAAGGCTTCCTGTTTTGTGGAGTCGATGAAAGCCACCGGCGTGCCGGGCGTGATGCTCCTCGCCGCGTCGCTGGGGTTGTAGAGGGTGTAGGAGGTTCTGTCCTCCGAAACCGTCATGCGCATGCCGGATTCCGCGTAGAGGATGACGGAGCCTTCCTGCATCACGGCGAAGTTGGCGTCGTCGGCGCTGTCGTTGGCATCCAGGTTCAGGTCGATATACAGCGGATGATCCTGGTAAAGCGTCTTGTCCTCAAGCACGGATTCCTCTTCGGCGGCGGCCGGACAGATCCCCTGGAAAAACCCGAGGACAAGCACAAACAGGAGTGACAGAATCCTTCTACGAATTTTCATTCTCTTCACCGGCGCGTCCATGCACGCGCCCCTCGCGGGTCCTTTCATTCGAGCTGAGGGGTTGCTGAAACAAGATCATCCAAATTATATTTCTTCTACATATAGGCCGCAGATTCCTTTGTAGTTTGATGAAAATGGTTCGATTTTGGGGGTTTATTTGCATCGGCTATGGACATCGCAAGCCGGGATTTTCGCTTTCCAATTCCGCACAGAGCGCTCAACGCAGCAAAACCAGCAGGCCCAGGCAGGAGGGCGCACAGAAACGCTTCGCAAACGGCGGCTTTCGGCCTTGGTATAATACTCACGCGAAAAGGAACCGCAAGCCGGAGGAAAAGGCGGCTTTCAAAAGCGGACGGGGCCATGGAATTTTGCCAAAGAAGCGAGAGGAAGGCGTGAAGTCATGACAGCGCAGGCATATTGGACGAAACAAAAGGAAACGGCTATGGCGGAAATGGCGGCGGCGCAAAGCAATGAAGACCTTCTCCTGCATTACTGCCAATGCATGGAAGGTATGAAGATCAGCGTCCTTTCGGACTTTGCGCACAACGATATCCTGCGTCAGCAAATCGCCCTTCTTTTTGCGCAGGCACAGCGCGGCGCGGAAATGCTGCTGGTTCGCGGCGAGCCGGTTTTGCGCGCCGTGGACGCGCCCGTGCAAAAGCTGCCGGCGCTGTGGAGACTGCTTCAAAACCCGGCGCTGCTGTATGGCGTGCTGGGAGCCGGCGCGGTGGTCAGCCTGTTTTCAAACTTGCGGGCCCTTCTCTTTTTTGGGCTGGCCGCGGCGCTGGTTTACCTTCGGGAAGGCCGTAAGGA
>DVME01000046.1 GCA_018715175.1 Candidatus Limiplasma stercoravium | reverse complement strand
AAGCTGATCCAACCGCTCCTGCGCGTCCGCTTCCAGCTTGTCCCGCGCTTCCTCAAGCGCGCGCTTGAGCCGCGCCGACGCCACCTTGCGCATCTCCTGCACGCGAACCGCCAGGGGAAAAGGCTTGAACTCCACCAGGAAATACCGCTCCAGCTCCGCCTGCGTCATCAGCACGCCCCGCCCCAGCGTTACATCCCGCCCGGGCAGGCAGCGCCGCTCCCATTGCGTCAAAAACCGCTGGATTTCCCCGTAAAGCCGCAGCGCGCCCTTGCGCTGCAACACGTCGTCCAGCGCGTCGCGCTGCGCCTTGGTCATCTCCAGACGCCCGGCCAGGCGGTTGGCCTGCGCCAGTTTGGGCATGCGCTTGCCCAAAAGCTGCGCGCATAACCCCTCAAAGGTTGTCTGGCGCACCTCGTCCACGCCCAGATCCGGCAGCACGCGGCTGATGTAGCTCAAAAACAGCGGGTTGGGCGCCAGCACCATCAGCTGCCGGGGCGTAAGGGTTTTTTGCATCCGGTAAAGAATCCAGGCGATGCGGTGCAGGGCGATGGTGGTTTTGCCGCTGCCGGCCACGCCCTGCACGCACAAGGGGCGCATGGGATCGTGGCGGATCACGGCGTTTTGCTCGGCCTGGATGGTGGTGACCACCTCGCGCAGCCTCGCCGTGGTCGCCTGGGACAGCGCCTCGGTCAAAAACTTCTCCTGCCCCAGCACGCCCGTGTCCTGCATGCCTGTCAGCTTTCCCTCTTCGATGGTGAACATGCGCTTGAGGCTCAGTTCGCCCTCCACCCGGCCGTCCGGCGCTTCGTAGCTGACCCGGCCGATCTGCCCGGCGTAGTACAGGTTGGCCACGGGGCTGCGCCAGTCGGTAACGCACACGCGGTACTCGGGCGTTTTGACCACGCCCCAGCGCCCCACGTAAATCCGCGCGCATTCCCCGGCCCGCATGCCCGGCATGCGCGGCATGCCGGGGTCGGGCGTAAAGTCCAGGCGGGCAAAGTAGGGCGAGCGCGCGCTGAGGCGCAGCTGCTTGAGCTGCGTCAGGTGCATGCGCATCAGCGCCAGGGCCACGGCGGACTCGTCCGTGCCGTCGTCCTGCACCGTGACGAAGCGGTCGTCGCCGTTGACGATGCCCAGGCGCTCCTCGGCCTTTTGAAGCTCGCCGCGCACCACCTCCAGCGTTTGGGCCAGGTGCGCTTCTTCCAAGGCTCTTTCGTCCATTGGGTTTCACCTCCGCTTGGCCGCAAAGGGCCTGTCGTTTGAAAAGACAAAAAACCGCCGCCGCTTTGCGGGCGCGGGCATGCGAAACGCCCGGCCGAAAAAACAAAACGTGCGGTGGCGCAGAGGTTTTGGCCGCCCGGGAACGCGGGCGGCGGATGGCGCTGGTTTTGGGGGGCCTGCCGGCGGCAGGGAAAAAAGGGTTTCGACGTTGGGGCGGCTTTTTCCTGCCGCCTGTCACACCCGGGCCGCGCTTTTCTTTTCCAGGTAATGCGGCCAGTCGGCCCGGAAATAGTAAATCAAAAACGCCAGGGAGCTCAAGCCCCAGGTCAGGGGATAAGCCCAGAAAATCATCTGAATCTCGCCCGAGGGCCGGGCCGCCAGCAGGATGTAGCTCACGCGGACGAGGCACCAGCACACCAGCATGACCAGCATGGGCACCACGGGGCGTCCGGCGCCGCGCATCACGCCGGCCACCGCGTGCGACAGCGCCAGCAGGAAGTAAAACAGCGTAATCGTCCTCGCCTGCTGCGTGCCAAACGCCACCACCTGCGCGTCGGCGTTAAACAGCGCAATCAGCCGCGGCGCCAAAAGGTAAAACGCCACGCCGATCAGCTCGGCCAGCGCCATGCACGTCACAATGCCAAACGCCGCCCCGCGCCGGGCGCGGCGGTGTTCGCCCGCGCCCAGGTTCTGGCCGATGAACATGGCCAAGGCCAGCACGAAGGCGTTGATGGGCAAAAAGGCGAAGCCCTCGATTTTGGCGTACGCGCCGCAGCCGGCCATGGCCATGGCGCCGTAGAGGTTGATGCTGGACTGCACCACGACGTTGGCCAGGGAGATGATGGCGTTTTGCACGCCCGAGGGAATGCCCATGGCCAGCACGCGGCGCAGCATCGGCCCCTGAATGCGCACCTGTCGCGGCCGGACGCGGTAAACGCCCTGGGTATGGATGAGGCGGTAGAAGCCCAGGCACACGCTCAACGCCTGGGAAAGCACCGTGGCCAGGGCCGCGCCTTCCACGCCCATGTGAAAGACGGCGACGAACAGCAAGTCCAGGGCCACGTTGGTCAGGCTGGAGGCGATGAGGTAATACAGGGGATGGCGGCTGTCGCCCACGGCCTGAAAGATGCCCGCGGCGGTATTGTACAGCACCATGAAGACGACGCCGGAGAAGTACGTGCGGAAGTAGGCGACGGAATTGGGCATGACGCTTTGCGGCGTGCCCATCCACACCAAGAGCGTGGGTGTGAGCAGCACGCCCAGGGCCGTCACCAGCAAGCCGGCGACCACGCCGAAGGCGACGGTGGTATGCACGGCGCTGCGCACGCCCTCCTCGTCGCCCGCGCCGAAGAAGCGGGCCACCACAACGCTTGCGCCGGCGAAAATGCCGTTGAAGAACCCCACCATCAGGAAGATAAGGCTTCCCGACGAGCTGACCGCGGCCAGGG
>DVME01000045.1 GCA_018715175.1 Candidatus Limiplasma stercoravium | reverse complement strand
ATGCTGACCACGGTCACCAAGATAACGGCGTTTCCGATTCCCTTTTTGGCGCTGTCTATATTGCCTTCTCCCAGCTTGAGGCTCAGAAAGGCGGCGCCGCCGTTGCCGATCATCATGGCCAGCGCCAGGGCGACGATGGTGATGGGGAATACGATGTTGGTAGCGCCGTTGCCCAGATACCCGACGCCGTTGCCGATGAAGATTTGATCGACAATGTTGTACAGGGAATTCACCAGAAGCGCAATGACGCTAGGTACGGCGAACCTGACAATGAGCCTCCCGATGGGCTCTGTGGCGAAGGCGCTTTGCTTGTGGGGGCCTGTGTGTTCCATGAAAAAGGTTCCTCCTTTAATAAGTAACCAGTTACCTACTATGCCGGAAAGCAGGCAGTACAAAAGCCCGGGTACTGCCATGAAAAGTGACGGCTATTCGACTTCAATATCCTTGAGAAGCAGGTCCGCCAAAAGCGAAAGTTCCTGTTTCTGCGTCTGCGTCAGGTTGCGGCATATGTCCTCAAAGACCTCCTGATCCTGGGCCAGAATCATATGATGGATGCCGGTCGAGCGCTCCGTACAGGTGATCTTCTTGTACCGGCGGTCCTTCGCGCTGGAGACGCATTGGATGAATCCCTTGGCTTCAAGCCGCTGGAGCAGCTTTGTCATGGCAGGGTGCGAGACATGCTCCAGCCGTTCCAGGTCATTCTGGTGGATTTCCGTCTCGCCGGCCGCCTCCAGGCGGCTGATGGAGCCCAGCACCCTAAGCTGGACGGATGTCAGCCCCATGGCTTCTGCTTTTTCATCGAGCTTTTTGCGAAAGGCCCGGTTGATGATGGCAATTTTCAGTCCAAAGGGCATCATAACAGGTCCTCCTTCCGGTAGCGAGCATAATAAGTAACCTATTACTTATTCTATGCGGCACAGCCCGCTTTGTCAAGGGCCCGTTCTCGGCGGCGAAAGCCGCTATGGAACCACCGCTCAACTATAAGGGGTTCCCCCCATAGCGCCCAGCTAAGCCATTGAACCCGGCTTTTGCCGTACGTGGTTGATGCTTTTGAAGATGGATAAACAGCATGAATTTAGCCTTACGCGGTTTTGTTTGATTTTGAGGTGGCAAAGCAAGGCAATCTCCACCGAAAAAGAAAAGCCCTCCAAGCCACGCCTGCACGACGTACTATTGAAGAGCCTAAACATATATAAGCGCCAAGGATGATGCGCAGGCATCTCCTCCCTATGCCGTTCTGAAAAGCTGCCGGTTTTTCGTCGGCTCATCTTCCGTCTTGCTTTTCCCGATTCCTTACCCAGCAATCCCGCACAATAGCGTTCATGGCGTTCATCTTCTTGAGCATATCCTTTGCCAGAGCAATTTGGCAGCGCGTCCGTACCAGATTGTGCTGCGGCATGTTGGTCTTGAAATACTTATCTCCCATGATATAATCATCCAAAAAGCGGGTGGACAGTTCGCACGCCAACGTAAAGCAGCTATTGCCCAGCGTCTCTACTTCCACCTCTGTCAGCGCGGCTGCGGTCTCCGTCAGGAATCCTTCTGCAAACGCCCAATAGACGTTCAGGTTGACGCCAGCCTTCTGCGCTTCCGGGCTGTCCTCCTCAACGAAATTGGCAGCAAAGCGAATTGCGTCGCCAAAGTCATGCCCCACCAGTCCGGGCATGACGGTGTCCAGATCGACGACCACCAGCGGTTTCAGGGTCTCCTCATCAAACAGCACGTTATTGATCTTGGTGTCGTTGTGCGTCACCCGAAGCGGAAGTTCTCCAGCTTCATATAGATCGGTGAGCTTGCACGCCTCATCCTCCACCGACAGCAGCCAGTCCAGTTCCTCCCGCACTTCGTTCACCCGGCCGCAGGGATCCGCCTGCATGTCCTTCTTGAGCTTGGCATACCGCTCGCGTGTGTTGTGGAAATCCTCTATGGTATAGTACAGTGATCTGGCATCGAACGCCGACAGCATCATCTGAAAATCGCCGAACGCCTGGCCTGCGCTGCGCACGATATCCAAATTTCCGCAGCTGTTGAACGTTACGGATGGCACATAGTTGCTCAGCCGCCAGAATCCATCCTCATCCATCAGATAATTGTTCCGCTCCTGCGTGTGGTGGAAGTGCAGGCACTTCACGTGCGGAAAATTGGCGTGGATGTATTCCGTAACCTTGTCAATATTGCTCATCAGCTCCAGGGGGCGCTGGAAGGCATAGGTGTTCACCCGCTGCACAAGATAGGACTTGATCTTCGCCATTCCAGAGCCGTCGTCGCGGATGTAGTTCACCTTGTAAGTATGGTTCACGTTACCCATCTTAATTTCTTCGTAGGAGAAGAAGGGGCCAGGTATCCGAAACGCTTCGCCCACCTTGAGCAGCTGACGGGCCGTCTGGGAGTTCATGTTCTCTGGAAGGTTTGACATTGAAATCAATCCTTTTGCAAGATGGGATACTGAAACGCCGCACGCCCATTGCAAACCGCATGGGTTGGCATGAGGAACGGCGACCGTGCCGCCACTTCCGCTATCATGCGCCGTAACCGCCCACGCCGAGGATGAGAAATTTCATAAATTTCTTATCCTCTATTCCAAATTAGTATTCTTTGTAAGTTATTTACTTCCTGCATATTATTATCTTTTTCTTCACCCATACTTGCACGCGGGAGGCGTCAGCGCTCAAGGAGCCGGCTTCTCTCTCTATTTGGCTCCCAACCCACGCTTATGCGCTGGGTGCATCGACAAACATCCCTAAAATATGGGCCGCCTCAATCTTGTTCCCGGGCGCCTCGCGCTCCACCGTTTTTCCAGGATTGATGTTCCGTTTCTGGATAAGACCATGCCCTACGGCGAACGGTTCCGCTCGCCGTTATGCCAAGGCCGGCCCTTGATGACGCCCGGCCTTGAGATGTGGACGCGCCTGCTCAATGCCCGGCGCAGGCAGAGGCTTAATGAGTCTGGCGCGCTCGCAGCATCAGCAGCGTCAGGCCCAGGATGCTCAACGCCAGCAGAGCCGCCCACAGAACCGGCTGTCCGCCGTCGCCCGTCTGGGGCAAAACGGGCGCCAAGCTCCCAACATTGCCTTCAATCGGAATCAAGGTAAGCTCCACGCGCATGTCGCCCTTGCCCGTGTCGTAACGATAAGACAGTACGGGCCTGATATCCTTGCTGTTCCAGATGACGGTCTCGTTGTTCAGAAGTCCTGCGTCCTGAACGGAGATCTGTTTCAGCTTCCCCACGTCTACGTCCGGCAAAAGCGCAATGTCGATCGTCCACAATCCATTGGAGGCCTGCGAGACCTCCAACTCCGGCTTTTGTCCATCGCATTTGAAGAAACGCAGCTGCTGGTTCCCGCTCGCATTCAGCGCCATGAGCCTGTTGGCGGAGCAGTCCATTTCCTCCAGCTTGGTATTGGCCGATACGTCCAGCCGGGCAAGCAAGTTGTTGGCGCAGTCCAAATTTGTCAGCGCCAGATTGCCCGACACGTCCAATTCCTTAAGAGCGTTCTCGGAGCAGACCAAATTGTCCAGTTTTGCATTCTTGGATACGTCTAAAGCCCCCAGCTGATTGGACGAGCAGGACAGCAGCATCAATTCTGGGTTATGGGTCACGTCCAGCGCCGTCAGCTGGTTGCCGGAGCAGTTGAGCTCCTGCAGCATCGCGTTTTGGGTCACGTCCAGCGCCGTCAGTTCAGCGGAGGAGCAAAACAGGACTTTCAGATTCGCGTTTGCGGACACATTTAGCGTCTTGAGCGGGTTGTCGGAGCATTCCACTTCTTCCAGCGCCGTGTTTTGCCTCAAGTCCAGCGCCGTCAGCCGGTTGTCAAAGCACTCCAGGGTGACAAGCCGCGTGTTTTGCGTCACATCCAGCGACTCCAGCTGGTTGGAACCGCAGTTGAGCGACGTGAGCGCCGTGTTTTGCCTCAAATCCAGCGCCGTCAGCTGGTTGTCATAGCAGTTCAGCTCCGTCAGGTTGGCAAAATACGAAATGCCGGTCAAATCTTTGATTGGCTGTTCCTGGTAGCCGCTGATGAATTCCATAACCGTCACGGCGTCCCGTTCCTGCGGGGAAAGGCTGCCGTTGCCATCTATGTCCAGCGTCTTCACATATTCGAGGAAAACGCCGTCCGGAAAATGGTTCACATCGATGGGAATTTCATCGGCGCTGCTCGCCAACGCGATGCCTGCGCCTTGCAGCGCAACGGCCCAAACCACCGCCAGTACCAAATGGCGCAACCACCTATTTTTCATTGTTCTTCCATCCCTTCTCCGTCGACGCGGCCATAGGCGCCCACGCGCCGCACCGTCGTCACATGCAGCAATAGTTTACCATAACTGAAAGGGAGCGGTCAAAAAAGCGCTTTTCAAAAACCGATTTCGCGCGCGCAAAAGGTGCTTGCCATGCGCGCGGATTCACTCTATAATTGAAAGCGTCTCACAGGCAAGAAAAAGGAGGACACGGGAATGATGAAAAAGTGGCTGATTTGGTTCATGGCGGCGGCGATGGCCTTTTTGCCTCTTATGGCGGAGGCTGAGGATGTGCCATACCTTTCTTACTCCTCGCAGGACGGCAGCATATCCTTCCTCTATCCGGATACCTGGACGCTGCTGAGCCAGGAAAACCTCGACACAGTACTGGATATCGCCCAAAACATGGAGGAGCTCAGCGGCCTGATGGATACCGCTCGCGCCCAGATTGAACAGTACGGCATGATACTGCTCATGAGCGAGGACTATCTTTCCAACATCAACCTCATCCTGCAAAATGTCGGCGCGGAAATGACCTCGGATCTATTGCTCGCCGCCGCGCCTTCCATACAGACCAGCATCAGCAGCTCCGTCTCCGGCGTCAGCTTTGACTCCGACCCGGAGATCATGGACATCAACGGTCGTCCGGCGCTCGTGATTCAATACGGCTACACCGTCGCCGGCGTCGAGCTCTTCGGCGTGCAGGTGTATATGGCCGTGGGCACCCAGCTTTGCCTTTGCACGCTGACTACCTCCGTCCAGGATGCCAGCGATGAGCTGGAGGCCATGGGCGTCATCCTGGGCAGCTTCCAGCTGGTTTAACCCATTAAAACAAGGCCGCTGACACAAAGGCGTCAGCGGCCTTGTTTGCGTTGGTCAGCCCGTTACCAGGACGTATGGATCAAAGCAGGCTTCGCGCAGGTCGTCCATGGCCGCCTCCGGCTCGCTGGCCTCCGACAGCCACAGGCTAAAGCGGTATTCGCCAAAGCCTGATAAATCAAGCTTAAAGTTCGTTTCCCAGGTATTGTTCATCAGCCAGGCGTAAATGGGCCGCGCGTTGTTTTCCTCTTTGCCGTCGCACAGCGTAATGGGATGATGTTTCATCTGGCCCATGTACATAAGCGGCGTATCGCGCGTCGCCACCAGCACGCTTCCCTGAGGCGTGAGGTAGGCCAGGCCGTCCTCCGTAGCGTAATACTCCATGCACGCGCCCGGTAGCTGATCCACGCCGGGGCGGAAAGCCTCCGCGCCCTTGCGCAGGTACAGGCGGCGCTGCGGCAGGTTGAGGCTCAAGGGCAAAAACACGCTCTCGATGGATTCGGACAGCTGCTTGGCCAGCTGCAAATGAAAGTCAATCCTCGGGACGGCCTCATACAGCTTGATCAACATATCGGCGCTGAGCGTGCCCGGCAGCGAAAAGCGCAGTTTGAGCAGCGTGAATACCTCGCCCCGCTCCACGCATTCCACCTCCGTCAGCCGCCCCGCATACAGCTGCGCCGCGCTGCCGCGGATATTGCGGCCCATCAGCCGCCGCTGCTGCTCGCGGCTTTCCGCGCTGCCTCCGGCGGGCGTTTCCTCATACAGGGGCGTAAACCATGGCGCCTCGCCCAAGCCGTTCCAGTTTTGACCGGTGCGCTTGTCAATCAGCGCCGTTACGCCTTCGCCAACGCGATAACAAAGCCGGAACCACCGGTTTTCCACCTCATAGGGCAGGCGGTAGGTCACGGTGTCGTAGTCGTTGACGATGTCGCGCACCCGTTCCGCGCCCACATAGCACTTGCGGCTGTTCAGGGTTTTCAGCGGCGCGGCCTTTTCAGAATATGCGTAGGTTTTTTCTTCGTGGGGCGCAAAATCATCCACAAAGCTGATCATGCGCCCGCGCGGATGCGCCGACACCTGGCAGGGAATCACACGCCCGTTCTGGTCGGTGATTTGCGCGGCTTCCATCGCCATGGTTTCAATGTAGAACGACACCGGCAGCGCCCCTTTGCGGTCGCTGACGTTGCATACCCGTATGGTTCCCTGGGTGCTGTAATAGCGCAGTATATCGCCCTTGCGGGCCGCGATGTGATCCAGCATGCGGGACGCCGCCTCGTGCGCGTTGGAGGCATAGCCGTTTTTGCGCATGTCCAGGTTAAGCACCATGGTGTCGCAGGGATTGGTAATGGTGGAGGAATGGCCCCAGGTATGCTCGGCGTAGAGCAGCAGGTGATCCTGCGCGGCTTGATAGAGCGCCGGTTCGCGGGTTTGCACGTCGGGCTCCAGCCGCTTGCACAGGCGATAGCGGTACCGAGCGTCCAGGTAATGCTTGACGGCGTACGGCGTGCTGCCTACGCCGTTAGCCCACCAGTCGGTCAGATCGCCGCGCAGGATTGGGGCGCCCTGCAAGCGAGGCAGGAGGGCGTCGGCCAGCTCCTGCAGCGACACCATCACCAGCCGAACCTCCTGCCCGTAGCGGCGGTTATAAGCCTCCAGGGTGCGCAGGATTTCCACCTCGGGCGGCGCGTTGTCGCTGAACACGCCGGATACGGCGGAAAGGATGAAATCGTAGGGATAACCGTTCGCATGGCAAAGGTTGAGGTAGTTTTGTAGGTTCTCGTGAAGCGCTTCCACGGCGTCGGACGGCAGGGGCTTGTCGCCCAGGTGATTTTGAATCATGTAGTTGACGGCGCGGTTGGGCTTAAAGCCCAGGACGTTGCCCAGCATGTAATGCTCGCCATTCCACACCAAAAGCCGCTTTCCCGCGGCGTTTTCCCACCAGAAGGCGGTTTGGTTTTGATACAGCGGATACATCCCATGATGGCAATGGATGTTCATCATCAGGAAGTTGACGCCTTCGTCGATCATCGCGTCGCGGTAGCCCATGGAGATGCCGTTGATATCCGCGGTCATGGCCGTGGTCATGGCGCAGCCGTGCTCAGCCAAAAGACTTTGCCAGCGATGCAGCCGCTCGCGGTAGACCGTGCAGTCCACCAGGTCGGTCATGTTGAGGTAGCTGGCTGACAGCCCCAGGCGCTTTTCTCGCGCCAGGCGAAAAAACGCTTCCTTTTCCTGCGGCGTGGCCGTTTGGAAAAAGGCCTCCACGCAAAACAGCGTTTCGCAGTTCCAGCGAAAATCCGCGTTTTGCGGCTGCTCCATCAGGCGCAGAACCGTGCGAATGTAGTTGACCTGCGTGTCAACCACACGCTCCTGCAGATCCGTATAGCCCACGTCGGTATGAGAGTGATGGATGACGTACACGGTTTTGATGCGGTGGCTCATCGTGCTTCCCCTTTTCTGATTTTATTCTCTGACACAGGCCGACACCACGCACACCTCTTCGCCCTCGGGCGACACAATCCGGTAAGCGCCGGCGGCAGCCGGAACGACGCAAGTTTCCGCATAGCGAAGCTCAAAGGGCGAAAAGCCCTCGCCCGTCAACAACGCGCGCCGTCCTTGCACGAGGTTGAGCATGTGCACGCTGTCGTTGGGAGCCACGCGGCATTCAGACGATGTGCGATAGCGAAGCGTATCCAAAAACTCCAGCCGGTGCAACCCGGTACGCTCCACGATGGCGTGGGGGCCGCCGTCCACGGGGGTTACGGCGTTGACCAGTTGCGAGCGTACCCATGCGGTGTCCCGATCCCATTGGATGTTGGCGGCGCCGTGATCCAGGTGGATGGGCCTGGGCTTGCCGTCCAAATCCACCCTTCCCCAGTCCCAAAGCTTAAAGGTGAAAATGTAGGGCGTGGCGCTGATTTCCAAAACCATGACATTCTTGCCCGAAGCATGCACGGTACCGGCAGGGATAAGCAAATGATCGTGCTTTTGAACGGGTATGCGGTTGACGAACGCCTCCGCGTCAAAAGGCGGGCCGCCGTTTTGCGCCTGGCGCAGGGATTGAAGCATGGCGTCGGGATCGACGCCGGTTTTGAGGCCCAGGTATACGCAGGCGTCGTCTCCCTGTGTGTCCAGGATGTAATAGCTCTCGTCCTGGGTATAGGTCATGTTGAACTGGCGGTGGATGTATTCGGTCAACGGGTGAACCTGCAGCGACAGGTTTTGTCCTCCCATCGTATCCAGCATGTCAAAGCGGATGGGAAACTCCTTGCCAAACCGGGCAAACACGCGCTCCCCAAGCAAGGCGCGAGGCTCAAGGAAGACCAGGTTGATCGCAGGGGTTTGAAGAACCGCGCCGCCAAAGTCCAGCCGCAGGCTGTTTTCCTCCGGGACGCCGTCAAAGCTCCAGGCATAAGGCGCCCGGGACGTTGGAAGGCCGAAATGCTCCTGCATCCAATGTCCGCCCCAGACGCCGGGGTCAAAGTAGGGCTGAAGGCGGAAAGGCCGTCGCGCGGTCTGCGCCAGCGCGTCGCGGTAGGCTTCGCCCGCTGCCAGGCCCGGGCATCCCTGCTGGGTCATGTCCAGATAAAAATCAAGACGCGGCAGCAGGCCGTCTTTGACCCGGTCGGCCCAGCGCCATTCCGCAAAGTAGCCGCGTTTGTACTTCTCCCGCTGGGTCATGTCCTCGCGCGCGCAGCGCCAGTTGGACATGCCCTGGCGGTATCGCAGCTGAATTTCCCAGCGTGTGACATCGGCCAGAATCAATACGTCGCCCTTCGACGCCAGCGACGCGCCGACCCCGTACACCAGCGTGCGCCCCGGCGCGCTGTTCAGCGCCGCCCGCGCCGCTTCCAGCGTGCCCTGCGCCAGCAGATCCTCCAGGCGAAGGGTGGTCATCATGCCAAACACCTTATCGTCGGTCAGCTCGCGCCGCAACAGCGCATCCAAGGCCGCAGGCGGAACAAACCAATCGTCGCTGTGCAGCGTTTGCTCAAACCCCAGCGGGCGCAGAAGCTCCAAAAGCTCGTCCTGCACAACGCCGGGATAGCATTCCACCACCACCACGCGCGCATGGGCGCAGGCGGCCCTCAGACGCTGCTTGACGGCTTCCTCCCCCACGCATGCCTCGCCGTCGTGCCCATGAACGTCCACGGTTGGAAAAAGCCGGTATCCGCCGTCCGCTTCAAGCGCCATGCGCATCCCTCCTAGGCTTCCGTTGCAACGATACGATACACGAACGGCTCAGTTTTGTCAATACATATATCGATATTTATATTTTTGTATTTACATTTTGTCCGATCTGTGTTACCCTACCCTTGCAAACCACCGCAAAAGGAGGCCTGCCCATGGCGCAGCCCCTGTACCGCCAAGCCGAAGCGCTGATCCGTCAACGGATCGCCAGCGGCGAATACCCTGTCGGCAGCCGAATTCCCACGGAAAACGAATGGGCGCAGCAGCTGGGCCTCAGCCGACCCACCATCCGCCACGCCTTGGACGCGCTGACCCGCGAAGGACGGCTGATTCGGCTTAAGGGCAGCGGCACCTTTGTCGCCGAGCCCAAGCTGGTTCATGAATCCACCCGTTTCATCACGGGCTACCGCGAAGAAAGCCTCAAAAAGCACCGGGTGCTCAAAACCAAGGTTCTTTTCAACCAGGTGGAAAAGCCGCCGGAACGCGCGTGCGCTGCGCTTGCGCTCAAAGCCGGGGAACGGGCGACGCGGCTGACGCGAGTGAGGCATTTGGAAAATGTCAACGGCAACGCGCCGGTGGTCTACACCACGGTGTACATTTCCTACCGGATGTTTCCGGATTTATGCGAGCGCGACTTTTCCGACGCATCGCTCTATGAGGCGCTGGAAGAGCGCGGCCTGGCGGTGGCGCATGCGTCCCGAAAGCTGGAGGTGGTCATGCCGCCGGCAGAGGTAGCGGCGGCGCTGCGCATCGGGCCTTTCGAGCCGGCGGTTTTCATCTCCTCGGTGGGGCGCACGGCCTCGGGCTTGGCCATTGAGTACAGCGAAAGCTACTACCCGGCCAGCACGAGCAGCTTTCAAATTGAAATTCAAAGGTAGGGACGCGACATGGCGCATCCATACATCTGCCTGGACGTGGGCGGCACGCAAATCAAAGCCGCGGCGCTTTCAGCCGACGGTGGCCTGCGCACGCCGCTGCGCGTATGGGACGCGCATGCCGGCGAAGAAGCCGAAAAGGTGCTGGATCACTTGGCGTCCATCGCGCGGCAAGCCGGCGGCGCGCAAGCGCCTCAGGACGTTCGGCTGGCGTTTCCCGGGCCGTTCGACTATGAAAACGGCGTCTGCCAAATGCGCGGGGTGGCCAAATATGACCGGCTCTACGGCGTAAACGTGCGCCTGGCGCTGGCGCAGCGGCTAAACCTGACGCCCCAGCGCCTGCGGTTTTGCAACGACGCCGCGGCCTTTGCCCTGGGCGAAATGGCCTTTGGCGATGCCGCGGGCGCGCAGCGGGCGATGTTTGTGTGCGTCGGCACCGGCTGCGGCAGCGCCTTTGGCGTAAACGGGCGCTTGGCGCCCGAAGGTTTTCCGGGCGTACCGCCCGGCGGATTGATCTACAACGCGCCTTTTCTGTCCAGCTGCGTGGACGACCATTTGTCCAGGCGCGGGCTGATGGCTTTGAGCCTGGAGCGCATGGGCGAAGCGCTGGACGGAAAAGCCCTGGCGCAGCGCGCCAAAGCAGGCGACCGCGAAGCCATCGCCTGCTTTGAAGCCTTTGGCAAACGCCTTTGCGACGGCCTGGAACCGTTTGTGCGGGCGTTTGAACCGCAGTTGGTATGTCTGGGCGGACAGATTACCCAAAGCGCCGACCGGTTTTGCGGCCCCCTGGCGTCGCTATGCCGCCGCCGGCAGGCAACGCTGCGCGTCACGCGGGATACGTCGCTGCGCACGCTGCAAGGATTGTTGAGGATATAACGCGCCTACCGACGCATCCGCCATGAATGCGCCAGAATGTCCTTGAGCACCAGGCACGCATCCTGGTCGCTGTATCCATGCTCCTTTTGCAGCCGCCGCAAAAGCGCTTGCAGCGCCGCGGCATAGGGCGCGGCGTCAACCTGCTGCTGATAGGCGCCAAGAACGGGATATTTCTTGGCCCATACCTTCGTCCAGTCCACCTTGGCGACCGCTTCGTCAGGGGTCTTGTCGATGACCTCCTGCCATTCCTTCACGTCCGCGTCAAAGGCAATTAGATCGTCCAACGTCAGGCCGTAGAGCGTGGCCAGGCGCTTGGCTTGAAGAACATCGGGCAGGGTTTCGCCGGTATCACATAAGTCTACACCTAAATAAGCGCCCGTTCCGTATATCCGAAAGGTGGGAAATCGGCTTAAGAAACAGGCTATTTCCACGCTCTCGGAATTGTGGTAAAATAATAAGTACAGAGTGACAAATTGGAAGTTGTCAAAATTTTTCAAACAGCCTCATTGCATAGAAATGACGAACAGACTATCCTTAAAGTAGGAGGTGGCAGAAATGGCAAACGAAGATAAAAAAGATTTTAATGCTATGTTGCATGATAATAAGGATATGCCAAAATTTCAAATCATTACAGACCAGAAAAGCATTGAAAAATATGGTGGAAGTAAAATGTATTT
>DVME01000044.1 GCA_018715175.1 Candidatus Limiplasma stercoravium | reverse complement strand
TAGGGCCCCTGCGGGTTAGCCGGGCGGCCATAGGGCCCCTGGGGATTGGCGGGACGGCCGTAAGGCCCTTGCGGGTTGGCGCGGGGGCCAGCCGGCACGGGCCGGCCCTGTGGCGCAGGCCTGGGCGCGCTGCCCTGGATGGGGCGGGGCGCCTGCGGCGCGGCCGGGCGCGGCGTCTGAGGCCGGGGCGCTTGCGCGGCAACGGGGCGGGGCGCCTGCGGCGCGGCCGGGCGCGGCTGCGCGGGCTGCTGCGGCTTGACGGGCGGCGCCGGACGCGGCTGGGGCTTCTCGACGGGTTCCTCCGCCGGCTTGGGTTCCGGTTTCGGTTCCGGCTTGGGCTCCGGTTTCGGCTCCGGTTGTGGCTCGGGCTGAGGCTCCGGCTTGGGCTCGGGTTGGGGGGCGGGCGGCGTTTCCACCGGCTGAGGCGCGGGCTTGGCCTGGGGCTCAGGCTGGGGCTCAGGCTCCTGGGGCTCGACCTCGTCGGGCATGGTATACGCCTTGGTATGCTGGCTTAGCAGGCGTTGCTGCTCGGCCTGCTTTTCCTCAGCGCGGCGCTGCTCTTCCTCACGGGCGAACTGCTCCTCAAACTTTTTGGCCGTGCGCGCCAGTTCGTCGGCGCTTTTGCGCATGGCGGCGACGCTGTTGAGCATGTCCTCAGAGCCTCTGAGCAGCTCCCTGGTGGCGTCCTTGAGTTTCACTTTGGTCATTGTACCGCTTGCACCCCCGGAATTTTGGATGTGTCGTATATGGATACGGCCTTACAGCCGCGGTTCGTCGCGCAGGGTATGGAGCAACCGATTGGCCATGCTCCCGGGCGGCAGCGCCGCGGTCACGCGGTTGGGCTTTCCGATGGCCTGGCCCAGCGTGCCCGCGCGAAGGCCGTACAGCGGCACCCCCGCCTGATCGCAGGCGTCGGACAAGCGCCTGCGGGTGCTATCGCCCGCCTGTTCGTCCAGCAAGGCAAGCGCCGCGTTCCCCGTTAGAACGGCTTGCACGCAGGCTTCCTGGCCGCTGATGACCGCGCCGGCGCGCATGCAAATGCCCAAAAAGCCCAGCGCGTCGGCCTCCTGCTTTGGATTCATGCACGCCCCTCCCGCTGCGCCAGCAGCGTTTGCAAGGTTTCGGTCAGCTGCGCGTTGACCTCCGGCGACAGCCGAACCTCCAACTGGCGATCCAACTGCCCCTGTTTCAGGGCGCGGCGCAGGCAATCGGCGTTATAGCAACAATATGCGCCCCGGCCCGGCTTTTTGCCTGTGGCGTCCAGGCTCACCTGGCCGTCGGGCGAGCGCACCGCGCGCAAAAGCTCGCGCTTGGGCTTCATCTCGCGGCAACCCACGCACATGCGCATGGGAATCTTGCGCGGTTTGGGAGGCACGCGGGTCACTCCTTTCAGGCCAAGGGGAATCAAAGGGTGTCGTCGGGATCCTCGTCCAGCTCCAGGTCGCGCAGCTCGGGCAAGCCGAAGTCGCGCAGCTCCTCCAGGGGCGTCTCCTGGTCATACATGGGCTGATAGCCCAGCGGCTCCTCAACCGGCGGCTCCTCGGGCATGGGCAGGTCGAACATTTGGGCCGCCTGGCTTTGGCTCTTGATGTCGATGCGCCAGCCCGTGAGCTTGGCGGCCAGGCGCGCGTTTTGGCCTTCCTTGCCGATGGCCAGGCTGAGCTGGTTATCGGGCACGACCACGCGGCAGGCCTTTTCGTTTTCAGCCACGAACACGCTGAGCACGTGGGCGGGGTTGAGCGCGTTGGCAATGAACTCCGCGGGATCCGGCGACCACTTGATGATGTCGATCTTTTCGTTTTTGAGCTCGGCGACCACTTTTTCCACGCGGTTTCCGCGCGGGCCCACGCAGGCGCCTACGGGGTCGATGGACAGCTCCGTGGAATGGACGGCCATTTTGGTGCGGCTGCCGGCTTCGCGGGCGATGGATTTGATGATGACGTCGCCGGCGGCGATTTCCGGAACTTCCATTTCAAAGAGGCGCTTGACCAGGCCGGGATGGACGCGGCTGACGCGCACCTGGGGCAGGCGCGCCAAATCGCGGGCGGCGCGGCTGACCTCCAAGACATAAACCTTGATGTGGTCGTCGATGTGGTATTCCTCGCCGGGCATCCAGTCGCTCATCTCCAGAACGCCCTCGGCCCGGCCCAGCTCGACGTAGACGTTTTTGGGCTCGACGCGCTGGACGATGGCGGTCATGATTTCGTTTTCTTTTTCGGAGTACTCGTCATAGATGCTGCCCTGCTCCGCCTGGCGGATGCGCTGCATGATGACCTGTTTGGCGGTCTGCGCGGCGGTGCGCAAAAAGCCGGTGGGGGTAACGTCGATTTCGGCGATGTCGCCCACGCGATAATCCGGGCGAATGGTGCGCGCCTGCGCCAGGGTGATCTGGTTGGAAGGATCCTCCACCTCGTCGGTGATGGTTTTGCGCGCGAACACGTGCGCTACGCCCGTGACGCGATCCAGGGAGACGCTGATATTTCCGGGCGCGTCGGGATCGCGGGATACGTTCTTTTTATATGCGGCCCTAAGCGCTTCCTCGATGGCGGTGAAGAGCAGCTCCACGGAGATACCCTTTTCCGCGGCGAGCGCGCGCACGGCTTCGATGATTTCCGCGGGGCCTGTCTGCGGTTGTTTTTTGGTGACTCTCATCTTTACTATTCCCTGCCTTTACTATTCTTCGTCCTCCGAGAGCGCCTCTTCGTCGTCCAGGTCGATGTAAGGTTTGACCAGCGCCACGCCCTTGCGCTCAAATACCACCGTTTCGCCGCCGGCGGTCTCAATGACCACGCGGTCGTCGTTCATCTCCACCAGGCGGCCCCGGTGCATTTTGGCGCCGCGGCTTTTGGCGAACAGCCGCACCTCCACCTCGCGCCCCAGGTTTTTCTCCACATCGCGCGGAGTTTTCAGGGGCCGATCCGCGCCGGGGCTGGAAACTTCCATGATGTCATAATCCACGTCCTCCAGCAGGGGCTGAAGGAGCTTGTGGTAGCGCTCGCAGTCGTCCAGGGTCACGCCGCCCGGCTTGTCGATGTACACGCACAGGCATTTGCCGCGGCTTTCCTTTTGCAGCGTCACCTCGACCACCTCCAGCCCTTCCCGGGCCGCCGCGCGCAGAGCGCGCTCCTCCACGGCTTTGAGGGCGGGGCTTTGCTTTGCGTAGGCCATGGGCTTCCTCCTTCCCGGGAACCGGCGCAGGTGAATTCGACAATCAAAAAGAGCGGACGTCCATCGCTTTCAGGCTTGCTCCGCCCGGCTTTGCCTTCCACTACAAAGCCGCGGCGCCGCCGCGCGGTGCCGCCGCGCCCCCGGTGGAGGCGCTCCCAAACGGAGAAAGCATAAAGCGATTCCCACTCTTGACGAAAAACCCTTCTTTCGCACGGGTCAATCAGCATATCCTACCCGCCCGCACTTGCAGGCATGAGTGAGTATACCACAACGTTTTTGGAAATACAAGCGTTTTGCCTTATGTGGTGAAAAACTTCCGCCGCGGGGCGCCTTGACGCGGGCCGGGCGGCGTGGTATGTTGAAGTCGCCCGCGGCCTTTGGGCGGGCGAAGGAGGAAAGGGCATGCGGTGCAACCTATGTCCCCGGCGGTGCAACGCGCTGCGCGGCGCGCAAAGCGGCGCGGGCCGGTGCCGCATGGGTACGCAGCCGGTGGTGGCGCGCGCGGCGCGGCATCTGTGGGAAGAGCCGTGCCTGAGCGGGACGCGGGGCAGCGGCACGGTATTCTTCAGCGGCTGCGCCATGGGCTGCGCGTTTTGTCAAAACGCCCGCATCAGCCGCGAGGCGTTCGGGGTACGGCTGAGCGAGCGCGAGCTGTGCGAGCTGTTTGAGCGCGTGGAGGCGCTGGGGGTACACAACCTGAATCTGGTCAGCCCCACGCATTTTGCGCCCGCCATCCTGCGGGCGCTCCAAATGCGCCGCATGCGCATACCCGTGGTGTGGAACTCCAGCGGCTACGAGCGCGTGGAGGTTGTGCGCGCCTGCCGGGGATGGGTGGACGTGTTTTTGCCGGATTTCAAATTCTACGATTCCCAGACGGCGCGCCAGGTCGCGCAGGCGCCGGATTATTTTCCCGTGGCGCTCCAGGCCATTCGCGCCATGCGCGAGCAAAGCGGCGCGGCGGTGTACGACGCCGAGGGCATGCTGGTTTCGGGCACGCTGGTGCGGCACCTGGTTTTGCCGCTGCGGGTGGAGGAAACCCGGCACATTCTCAGCGCCGTGGCGCAGCTTCCGCCCACGCCGGTAAGCCTGATGCGCCAATACACGCCCATGAACGGCGTATCCATCCGCGGGTTGGAGCGGCGTCTGACGGCGCGGGAATACGCCCGGGCGCGGGAATGGATGTTGCAGCTGGGGCTGGAGGGTTATGAGCAGGGCGCGCAGGCAGCCACCGACGCCTTCACCCCGGACTTTGAGGACGAGGAAAGCCGCCTGTTGCTCGAGGGATTGGGAACGCCCGTCTAAGGCGAGGAGGGGTTGAGCGCCGCGCCGAGCAGTTCGCGGCCGCGCTCCTCCCAACGGGAGACGCGGGACTGGCTGACGCCGAAACGACGGGCAAGGTCGGTCTGCGACAGCCCCAGGCCGTGGCGCAGCCACAGGATCTGCGCATAAGGCGCGGGCAGGCGCTGAATGGCGTCTTTGAGCAGCACCCAGTCCTCAAACCCCGGCGTGCAGGGCGCCAGGCCCTGCGCGTCGCCGCCGGCCGAACGCATGCGTTCCTGGGCGCACAGCATTTCGCCAAGAAGCGTTTCCTCCACGTTCACTTCCCGCGCAAGATCGGCCAGGGTCGGTTCCTGGCCGTTTTGCTGCAAAAGGCGTTCCCGCGCCTGGGCCGCCAGGGTCAGCACGCGCATTTCCGCGCGGGGCACGTGCATAGGCCCCGCGCGGCGGCATAAATCCCGCAGCGCGCCCAGCACCACCGGCACCGCATAGGTGGAAAACCGTGCGCCGCGGGCGGGGTCGAAGCGGGAGGCGGCCCATAAAAGCGCGGCCTCCGCCTCGCTGACGAGCTCCTCCATGGGCACGCCGCGGCCCGCAAAGCGTTTGGCGCAGCTGACCGCCAGCCCGTAATGCTCCCGCTTCGGCGCGTCAGCCGATTTCGTCCAGCATTCGCTCACGCCTCAGCCCTGCCTCGCCCGAAATCATCTTGCGCATGGTCACGGTGGTACCGCGGCCTACCTCGCTTTGCACCTCCACCGCGTCCATGAAGGTTTGCATAACGCAAAAACCCATGCCGCTGCGCTCCGCGCCGTCGCCCGTGGAATAAAAGGGCTGCATGGCGGTCTCGATGTCCTCGATGCCGCACCCCTCGTCCATGATGCTGACCTCCAGGGTGCGCCGTTCGTCATAGCGCGCCCGCATATGCACCAGGCCCGTTTCGCGGCCCCGGTAGCCATGCACGATGGCGTTGGTGACCGCCTCGCTCACGGCGGTCTTGATGTCGGCCATTTCCGGCAGCGTGGGGTTCATTTGCACGGCGAAGGCTGCCACCGCCACCCGCGCGAACGCCTCGTTCTGCGCCAGCGCGGAAAAGGTAAGCTCCATTTGGTTTTGCATCAGTACCGCCCTCCCCCGTTTTCCATGCCGATCACCCGGTGCAGCCCGGACAGGCGGAAGAGTTTTTCCACCGAGGGCCGCATGTTGCGCACGCTCATTGCGCCGCCGCGCGACTGCAAAACCCGCAGCCGCCCCAGCAACACGCCAATGCCCGACGAATCCATGAACGTCAGGTTTTCCAGGTCTAACACAAGATGAATCACCATGGGATCCTCCAAAATCCGGTCGAGCTGGCGGCGGATTTGCGGCGCGGCATAGTGGTCCAATTCGCCTGCGATGACCACCGTGACCTCGTCGCCCACGGCCTTTGCTTCAAGCACGCTCATCCCTCCGTTTCGTTCGTTTCGCGTGTAGGGGTTCGTGTAGGCGTCATTCCTATCCTTTGACGAAACATGGGAGATTATGCAAACAAAAAACGCCGCGTTGGTTTTCAACGCGGCGTTCAGACTGTCAAAAAACCCTTCCAGGAGGTTCGGAGGGCCGCAGCCCTCCGAAGGGTATTCCGAATCCAGCGACATGCGCGGTGGATTCGGAAGCCTTGCGCAGCAAGGTTTCCTTGCACGTTTCCCCGGCCGCGCCGAAGGCGCAGGGGAAACGTGTTTTGTCGGAAAAGGCCGCCACAGGCGGACTTTTTCGACAAGCTGAGGGGCTGCTTTCCACCGAAAGCAGCCCCAACCCTTTCGGGCGGCGTCGCCCACAACCCCCTTCTCAGCCCGGATACTGCGCGCGGCTTCCGCCGATGTAGG
>DVME01000043.1 GCA_018715175.1 Candidatus Limiplasma stercoravium | reverse complement strand
CTTATGAACCCGTGTGGGCCATTGGCACCGGTTTGACCGCCACGGACGAGGAGGCCAACGAGACCATCGGCGTCATTCGCGCGGCCATTGCCCGCCGCTATGGGGACGAGGTGGCTCAGGATGTGCGCATCCAGTACGGCGGCAGCATGAACCCCGGCAACGTCAAGGGCCTCATGGCGCAGCCCGAAATCGACGGCGGGCTCATCGGCGGCGCGTCGCTCAAGGCGCCGGACTTTACCGCGGTCGTCCTGTACGACAAGTGAGCTTGAGAAGGAGCAATCAAGGAAGATGGACAAAACCATGACAGCCCTGGTCATCATGGACGGCTTTGGCATCAATCCCGCCCACGAGGGCAACGCCATTTATCAACAAGGCACGCCGCATCTGGACGCGCTCAAGGCCAAGTATCCCTTTACCCAGCTGGGCGCAAGCGGTATGGACGTGGGCCTGCCGGATGGTCAGATGGGCAACAGCGAAGTGGGGCATTTGAACCTGGGCGCCGGGCGAATCGTCTATCAGGAATTGACCCGCATCACCAAGGACATCCAGGATGGCGTTTTCTTTGAGAAAAAGCCGCTTGTCCACGCCATGGATACCGCCCGCGAAACGGGCAAGGCCGTGCACCTGATGGGCCTTGTGAGCGATGGCGGCGTGCACAGCCACAATACGCATCTGTATGCGCTTTTGGACATGTGCAAAAGACGCGGTGTTGAGAATGTGTTTGTGCATTGTTTTCTGGATGGACGCGACGTGCCGCCCACCAGCGGCATCGAGTATGTCAAGGAATTGCAGGCCAAAATGGACGAAATCGGCGTGGGTCAAATCGCTACGGTGATGGGCCGCTACTGGGCCATGGATCGAGACAACCTTTGGGATCGCGTGCAAAAAGCCTATGACGCCATGGTGCTGGGCGAAGGCCAGGCCACCGCGCCTGATGCGGCTACGGCCGTGGAGCAGAGCTACGCCAAGGAAGAAACGGACGAATTTGTCAAGCCGACCGTCATCCTCCACAACGGCGCGCCCGTGGCAACCATCGGCGACGGCGACAGCGTAATTTTCTTCAACTTCCGTCCCGACCGCGCCCGCCAGCTTACTCGCACCTTCATCCAGCCGGATTTCAACGGTTTTGTCCGCCGCAATGGGTACTTTCCCGTACACTTCGTCTCCATGACTCAGTACGATGAAACCTTCACCGGCCTGGAAATCGTCAACCCCCCGGAGACGCTTGAGAATACCTTGGGCGAGTACCTCTCCAAGCTGGGCAAAACGCAGCTTCGCATCGCCGAAACGCAGAAGTACGCGCATGTCACGTTCTTCTTCAACGGCGGCGTGGAAAAGCCTAACGAGGGCGAAGACCGGGTGCTCATTCCTTCTTCCAAGGTCGCCACCTTTGACATGAAGCCCGAAATGAGCGCCTACGAGATTACCGAAAAGGCCGTTGAGCTCATTCACGAAAAGAAGTACGACGTGATGATCCTCAACTTCGCCAATTGCGATATGGTAGGGCATACCGGCGTGATGGAGGCGGCGATGAAAGCGGTGGAGACCGTGGATATCTGCGTGGATCGCGTGGTGGAAGCCATTCTTTCCGAAGGCGGCCGCGTGTTCGTCACCGCCGACCATGGCAACGCCGACCAGATGGTGGATCCCGAAACCGGCGAGCCGTTTACCGCGCATACCACCAACCCCGTGCCCTTCATCGCCTGCGGCGCGGACATGGTGGGCCGCACTTTGCGCAGCGGCGGACGCCTGGCGGATATCGCGCCCACAATGCTGGTCAGCATGGGCATTCCCGTGCCGCAACAAATGAGTGGCGTCTCCCTTTTGAAGGACTGAGACATCGCAAAACCCCGAAGCCCCGGCTTCTGCCGGGGCTTCATCCTGTCAAAAAACCTTTTGAGAGGTTCGGAGGGCCGCAGCCCTCCCAGCGGCATCCCGAACCCAGCGACATGCATGTTGGGTTTGGAGCCTTGCACGTTTCCCCGGCCGCGCCGCAGGGGAAACGTGTTTTGGTGGAAAGGATTGCCGCAGGACAGCTTTTGCGTGCCGAAAAATTTTGCCTTGTTTTTTTCAATTCGGCAGCAAGCTTCTTCAAGGCCCGTTGGGGGAGAGTGACGCCAGAAATATCCAAAAGCCGCAACCCCTGTGGATGAGTAGGATTCGGAAATTCAATGCAGCGAACCAGTCGCGTCTATGATATCATTCATATCGAGCCAAGGAAATGCCAAAGCCTACGGGGTTTCATGAATCCATCGATTCCTTGAAAGCCAAGGCGAGGCGGGCAAAATCATTTGAAGTTTTGGAGGGTTTGTATGAACGGGTTGTGGATTGTGTTCTTGCTGGTGGTTTTGGGTGGCGCCATCAAAGTGGCGACGGACGTGCGCAACGAAAAATTCGCGCGAAATCCCGCGGCGGTGGCGGAGGCGATTAGCGCGACAAATCGCTTTGCCGAACAGTCGCTCAAACCGGGGGAAAACCTGCTGCTGTCGGATTATTCCCATCAGATGAACGCCTATGTGCTGATTACGGACCAGGGAATCTACTACAAGCAAAGCGGCAGGAACAGCGACCATCTGTTCAGCACGACTTATCACGACATCATCAAGTGCGAATTCAAGGACGCAAGCCTGAGCAAGTGCAGATCGGATCAGCAAGTTGCGTCGATTCATATCAAGACGCAGCAAGGAAAATGCGTGCTGATGACCTTCCCCAAGATCAAGCAAATGGCGGCCGAGCTTGCGCGGCGAGGCTTTGAGAAGAAATCCATGTTCACAGGACGCTAAGGCGCAAGCGGCAAAGACGCCGCGCCGCCTCCCAATGTGAGTCATCCGTTGAAACGCCATCCGGTCAGGATGGCGTTTTGGGCTGGACGGCGGTTACCACTCCCGCTTCAAAATGGCGTACTGTAGGGTGTTTTCATACAAAGGAGCGCCGTCGGGACCGTTTACAAAGCTCACATACTCCAGGAACACTCCCTCCCGGCGCATGCCAAGCTTTTCGCAGAGTTTTTGGGAGGGCAGGTTGGTATCCTCGGTATAGGCATAGATTCGCCTCGCGCCCTTCTGGTGAAACAGATAGTCGAAAAACGCGCGCACCGCTTCATACGCGTACCCTTTGCCTTGCGCGTCCGGGTGCAGCATCCAGCAGGGCGAAAAGGTGTCCTCGGCCGCCGCGCCCGGCGCGGCCTGCTCCGGGTGGGCGAAGACCTCGCCGATGACCCTGCCGGATTCCTTGAGGCAAATGGCCCAGTAGAACTCCGCGTCCTCCTGCCGGCGGAGTACCTCCTGTTTGGCGGCCTCCAGGGAGTCAAAGCGCGTGTCCGCGAAGCAATGAACCGTTTGCAGGTTTGTGTATTCGTAGACCTCCGCATAGTCCCGTTCCTCAAAGGGCCTGAGTATCAGTCGGCTCGTTTCCAGCATGCCGCGGCTCTCCTTTGCGCGTTTGGTTTTGGCCCATTATATCATGGCCTGCGGCCCGGGACAAGCCATCCCAATGGAGCGGCGCGGCGACGGCTTTTTCTGGCGTCGCTCCCTGACGCGCCGCCGTCGCAATAAGCCGTCTACCTTTCGGAACAAAGATAGGACAAATCGCTCATTTTCTTGATAAACCGCTTGCCTTCGTCGTTTTGAAACATGAAAGATACGCCGCCCGCCGTGCCAAAAAGCTCAAACTGATTCAGCGTATCCACATCCATTCCGAGGAACATCGTATTCCAAACGCTCAGCAAATCGCCGTGAGAGACTACGACGACGCATTCCTCCTCACTTGCCATGATCTCGTCAAAAAGCGGCTTCAAGCGGTTCCATTCGTCCCGTCTGCTCTCAGCGTCGGAAAACATCCGGTCGTCAATGGATTTCTCTTGAACCTCCATGTTTTCCCGAAGCCATTGAACCGATTGGCCAACGCATTTGCCTAAATTGCGCTCCCGGAGTTCCGGCCGAATGACAGGCGTGATTCCCAAATGCTTTGCGACAATTTCAGCCGTATGCTTTGCTCGCGCAAGATCGGAAGCATACATGGCAATTTTGCGGCCGGATAGCTGCTTTGCCAATTTCTGACCGATTCTTTCAGCCTGTTTAACGCCCAAATCAGTCAAATCCCAATCCGTCCAAGAGCCCACCATGCCATTTGTGTGGTGAATGGATTGCGTATGTTGAATCGTAATCACCTGTTTCATATTGTTGTCCCTTGCTTTCTTTCAGAGATCATTCTTATCTGCGTATCAATGCGCCCAGCCATCCCCAACAGCCAACCGAAAGCGTCATCATTTCTTCCGGTGATTTGCGTTAAAGGCGCCCAGAGCGAGCCTACATGCTTCAAAAGAACGAGAGGCTCGGGCACCTTGGCAATCCTGGCTTGACGGAGACCCGCAAGCGGATTGGCCCGCGGTTCAGAGGCTTGCTTTTCCGTCAAAACCGATGGGAGGAAGGACAAATTTTTGATTTGGATAATCAAATTCCTCGCCAAGCTCGTCCGCGACAAAACCGTATTTTTCATACAACGCTCTTGGCGCGCGTCCTCTTTCGTCATCTGCCCGGAACGTCGATACAGAGATTTCTTTTGTTCTGTCCAAATGGGCCAGCGCCTCATCCATGAGCATGGTAGCTACGCCATGGCGACGGTATGGGGGCGCTACAGCGAGACAGCAGATCATGTTACGCCCTCGCGAGAACAGCACAACCCCGGCCATCTCGTTTCCTTCCTTTACGCAGATGGCTTGTTGTTTCCCCATGAATTTGAGGACGGTGGCTCGATGCTCGTTCAGCTTCTGTTGCGTTTCCAGACCTGGAAAGTTCCATCGCACCTGGGTTACCAGGCCCATCCATCTTTCGATATCTTCGGGTACGCCATAATAGAGCTGCACAGCCTTTCGCCTCCGTTCCTTCTTCGATGGATCTGCAAAACAGCGATCTTTCACATGAATATCGAGATTTATAATGTAGCACAAAAAGGCGAAAAAATCTACGCGTCAATCCCGCCCATCCCGATAAAGTGTGGTAAAATCACAAGGGCCGATCATCCGGCCAGACGGAAAACAAGGAGGTTTTGCCGATGAAGCGAAAAGCTGCGGCGCTGTTTTGTGCGTTGGTATTCGTCCTGACAGGGAACGGACAAGCCAGCCCATCTTCTTCCCCGTACGCCCAGGCGGAAAATTGGGCCTATCTGGAGGCGGGCAAAACGGCGGCGGCCGACGTGTTTTTCGTCTGTCCCACCGTCTATGGCGGCGAGGCGGGCCGCTTCAATATGCCTCTGGAGGACGAGGCGGCCAAGGAGGATTTCCTGGGAGCGATCAACATGGAAAAGGGCATCTATGACTCGGAGGCCCGGTTCTTTGCGCCTTACTACCGTCAGGCGGGACTGAACGTATACGAGCTGCCCCTAGAACAGCGGGAGCCCTATCTGTCCGCGGCTTATCAGGATGTCAAGGACGCCTTTGCGTATTATCTGGAGCACTACAACGAGGGCCGCCCCCTCATCCTGGCCGGGTTTTCCCAGGGCGCGGACATGTGCCTCCGGCTGCTCAAGGACTGCTTTGCAAGCGACGGGGTGAACGACCTGCTGGTGGCCTGCTATGCCATCGGCTGGAGCCTTACCGAGGACGAGCTGGCGGCGTATCCGCACCTCCGTTTTGCCGCCGGGGAGGACGATACCGGGGTGATCGTCTCCTTCAACAGCGAAGCCGAGTCCGTTACGGATTCCCTTCTCATTCCCTCCGGCACGCGCACCCTGGCCATCAATCCCCTGAACTGGAAGACGGACGGCACTCCCGCCGGGAAAGAGGAAAACCTGGGAGCCTGCTTTTCTGACTACGGCGGGAGCATCGTATCCGAGATACCGCAGCTGTGCGGGGCTTACATTGATCCGCTTCGCGGCGCTCTGAAGGTGACCGGTGTAACGCCGCAGGAGTATCCACCGGTGCTTTCCATTTTTGCCGACGGGGTGTATCACCTGTATGATTACCAGTTTTTCTACCGCAATTTACAACAAAACGTGGGGGTGCGGCTGGACGCTTATCTGAGGGAGCGGACAGCCGCGCCCCTTGCGGCCGCCTGAAGGCCGTGCGCCGCTTTTTGCCGGAGAGGGCTTGACAGTTATATCGAAGTGCGATATTATATAGCAGTACGATGCATCGCAGGGCGATCATAGGAGGGAGCTTTTGGATACGCATCTCAAAAAGGTCTATGTCCCCATGACGGAAACCGCTTTCTACATTCTGCTGTGCCTGCAAAAGCCCAATCACGGCTATGGCGTCATCCAAACCGTCAGCCGGCTCACCCAGGGAGATGTGCGGCTGGCACCTGGCACCATGTACGGCAGCCTGTCCAAAATGGAAGCGGATGGACTGATTCGGTTTGTCCGGGAAGAAGACAAACGCAAGATTTATCAAATCACCGATTTGGGACTGGAAATCCTGCAAAGGGAACGCCAACGCATCGAACGCTTGTACCAAATCGCTCGGGAGGAAATCTGAATCATGGAGACCAAAAAGGAATTCAAATACTTTACCATTATTGATTACGAGAAAGAGCAGGACTATCTCCGAAAAATGCATCAATCCGGCTGGAGACTTGTCAGGGTGAGCGGATTTTGCGTTTACCATTTCGAAAAATGCGATCCGCAAGATGTCGTCTACCAACTGGATTACAACAAGGACGGCCGCGCGCACAAAGACGCGTATGTGCAGATGTTCCGGGATTGCGGCTGGGAATACCTGCAAGACTATGCGGGATTCAGCTATTTTCGCAAAGCGGCTTGCCAGGCGGGGGAGGAAATCTTTTGCGACGAGGACTCCAAACGGCAAATGATGGAACGCATTTTCATGGGACGGACGGTGCCGCTAATGGCTTTGTTCTTTCTCGTGCTGATACCGGGGCTGGCGATCTGCCTGCGATACGGCGCCTATGCCGCTTGCGCGCTTCTGGGAGCGACCCTAGCTTTTTGCGTTCTGATTTTCATTGGCTTTGCTCGCCGGTATTTCAAATTCAAAACCAGGGCGTAACCGGCTTTCGGCCCGGGAAAAATATTAAGGAAGCCACCCGGCAATCGGGTGGCTTCGCTGTGGTGGGATTAGTAGGGCTCGAACCTATGACCTCCACGATGTCAACGTGGCGCTCTAACCAACTGAGCTATAATCCCAAACGCTGTTTGGCTGCCTGTAACGGCAATAGGCATTGTAGCATACTTGCCAGCAAAATGCAATACCCCAATTTGCGCCGCGTCTTTACGCAAGCGCCGGCGGCGGGTATAATGAAAGCGGAAAGGAGGCGCCGGATATGTACCGCATCTTCATCGTCGAGGACGATCCCGTCATCGCCGGGACGCTGGTCAAGCATATGGAACGCTGGGGCCTGGAGGCGCGGGGCGCGGAGGATTTCCGCAACGTTCTGCGGGAGTTCGCCGCCTATGATCCGCAGCTGGTTTTGTTGGACATCGCCCTGCCCTTTTACGACGGCTATCATTGGTGCGCTCAGATTCGCCGCGTCAGCTCCGCGCCCATCGTGTTTCTCTCCTCCGCTTCGGATAACATGAACATCCTCATGGCCCTCAACGCCGGCGCGGATGATTTTATCGCCAAGCCCTTTGACCTGAACGTGCTCATGGCCAAGGTGCAGGCGCTTTTGCGCCGCGCCTATGACTTTGCGGGGCAGAGCCGGTTGTATTCGCACGGCGACTTGCTCGTCAACGCCGCGGACGGCTCCGCCACCCTCAACGGTCAGAAGGTGGAGCTCAGCCGCAATGAAAACCGCATCCTGACCGTGCTTTTGGAAAACAAGGGCAAGATTGTCAGCCGCGACACCCTCATGGCGCGGCTGTGGGAAACCGACGACTACGTGGACGAAAACACCCTGAGCGTCAACGTCGCCCGCCTGCGCAAGCGCCTGGCGGACGTGGGCGCGGGGGATCTCATCAAGACCCGAAAGGGAATGGGGTACATCATCGAATGAACGAGTCAAAACGCGCCGGTTTGGTCGTGCGGTATCTGTGGGAACATCGGGGCGCGGCGGCCTATGGCGCGCTGTGCTTGGGCACGTTTGCGCTGGTGGGGCATCTCATGGGCGCGCCGCTGGAGGGCATGCTGTATGCGGCGGCGCTGATGCTGGCCGTGGGGCTGACGATGGCCGTAGTGGGGCTGGTGGGCTGTTGGCGGCGGCATGCGCAAATGCGGCTGCTGCTTCGCTCGGGGCTGCCGCCCCAGGTGGACCTGCCGGCCGCCCGGCGCCTGACCGAGCGGGATTGGCGGGCGCTGACGCAGGAAGCGCTGCGCCAGCGCGACGCCCTGCGCGAGGAAACGGAGCGCCAGGCCCGCGAGCGAGACGAATACGCCGCCCTGTGGACGCATCAAATCAAGGTGCCCATCTCCGCCATCCGCTTGCTCAACCAGTCCGATCCGCAGAGCCATAGCCCTGCGCTGAGCGCGGAACTTCTCAAAATCGAACAGTATGTGGATATGCAGCTGGGCTATGCGCGGCTGAGCGGGCCGTCCACGGATTACGTGCTGAGAACCTGCGCGCTGGACGCCGTCATCCGCCGCACCGTGCGGCGCTTCGCGCCGTTGTTCATTCAAAAAAAGCTTTCCCTCACCTATGAAGGCACGAAACTTTCCGTGCTGACGGACGAGAAATGGCTGGGTTTCGCGCTGGAACAGCTGTTGAGCAACGCCGTTAAATACACCGCGCGCGGCGGTGTGACCCTCGCCGTGGACGAGAACGCCAAAACCTTGACCCTTTCGGATACGGGCATCGGCATCGCGCCCCAGGATTTGCCGCGCGTGTTCGAGCACGGCTTTACGGGGGCCAACGGCCGCGAGGACAAGCGCGCCACCGGCTTGGGGCTCTACCTGACCCGCAAAACCCTGGAGCGCCTGGGGCATGGCATTGCCATTGCCTCGGAGGTGGGCAAAGGCACCACGGTCACCCTCCGCTTTGACGCCCAACGCCTCGAGCTGGAATGATTTCGACCTTACAGCATTGTAAGCCATGGCGCTCAAACGTAAGCCAACCTTATGGCGCCGCCCGCCAAGCGGCGCTATACTTTTGTGCGTAAACCAAGCAAGGGAGGCCATCACGATGGCAATGCTGGAAGTGGAACACCTCAAGAAAACCTACGTCACGCGCTTTGGCGGCAACCAGGTGCAGGCGCTTACGGATGTCAACCTTACCGTGGAAAAGGGCGAATATGTGGCCATCATGGGCGAAAGCGGCAGCGGCAAAACCACGCTGCTCAACATCCTGGCCGCGCTGGACAAGCCCACCTCGGGCGTGGTGCGGCTTAACGGCAAGGCCTTAAGCGACATCGGCGACCGCGAGCTTTCCGCCTTCCGCCGGGACAACCTGGGCTTTGTGTTCCAGGACTTTAACCTGCTGGACACCTTTTCCGTGCGGGACAACATCTTTTTGCCCTTGGTGCTCGCGGGCAAAAGCTACCGCGAAATGGAGGAACGATTAAGCCCCATCGCCCAAAAGCTGGGCATCGGCGGCGTCCTGTCCAAATTCCCCTACGAGATCTCCGGCGGTCAAAAGCAGCGCGCCGCCGTTGCCAGGGCGCTCATTACCCGCCCGCAGCTCCTCTTGGCCGACGAGCCCACCGGCGCGCTGGACAGCCGCGCCACCGACGGCTTGCTGCGCCTGCTGCGCGAAATCAACGACGACGGACAGACCATCCTCATGGTGACCCATTCCGTCAAGGCGGCCAGCCACGCCGGGCGCGTGCTGTTTATCAAGGACGGCGAGGTGTTCCATCAGCTCTATCGCGGAGCCGATGGCAACGAGGCGCTCTATCAGCGCATCTCCGACACCCTCACGGTGATTGCGACGGGAGGGGCCAGAAATGCGTAAGGGGTACTTTTGTCACCTGGCGCTCGGCGGGATTCGCAAAAACCGCAAAATCTATTATCCCTACATCCTGACCGCCGTGTTCACCACCGCCATGATGTACATCATCATGTCCCTGGCGCGCAACACCGGCAACCGCACGACCATGACTTTTGCTTTGCAGCTGGGCGTGGTGGTTACCTCGTTGTTCAGCGTCCTGTTCCTGTTTTACACCAACAGCTTCCTCATGCGCCGGCGCAAACGCGAATTTGGCCTGTACAACGTCCTGGGCATGGAAAAGAAGCACCTGGCCCGGCTGGTGGTCTGGGAAACCGGAGTGATCGCCCTGGTCAGCCTGGTTTTGGGCCTGGCGCTGGGCGTGCTGATGGATAAGCTGCTCTACCTGTGCCTGATGCGCCTGGTCGGGGAGATTTCGCCGCTCAACTTCTACGTCTCCTGGGAGTCCATGTGCTGGACCGCCTACCTCATCGCCGGCACGTTCCTTCTGATCGCGCTTAACTCCGTGCGGCAAATTGCCGTGTCCAAGCCCGTGGAGCTCCTCAGCAGCCAAAACGTGGGCGAACGCGAACCCAAGACCCGCTGGCTTTTGACCCTGCTGGGTTTGCTGTCCCTGGGCGCCGGCTATTACCTGAGCGTGACGGTGCAGGATGTGGCCATGATGATCCTGGTGTTTTTCGTCGCGGTTTTGCTGGTCATCGCGGGCACGTACTTGCTGTTTACCGCCGGGAGCATTACGCTGCTCAAGGCGCTGCGGCGCAACCGGCGCTACTACTACAAGGCCCATCATTTCATCAGCGTCTCCGGCCTGATGTACCGCATGAAGCGCAATGCCGTGGGCCTGGGCAACATCTGCGTGCTGTCCACCATGGTGCTGGTCATGCTCTTTTCCACCGTGGCGCTGTGGCTGGGCATGGAAGAGCAGCCCACCGACATTGAGTTCCAAACCCGATACGGCAGCTGGGCAGACGGCCTGGGCTGCCCGCCGCCCCAAGAGGTGTACGAGCGGGTGGACGAGGTGATTGCCCAACAGGGCCTGGTACGGGAACGCAGCGTGGGCTACCGCTATTTTAACGTCGCTTCTTTCTACTCCGGGGGAGAATACCTCACGGGCGACGAGGCAGAGGCGCGCATCAACCCTTTGACGGATACGGCCACCACCTTGTACTTCTTGCCTTTGGAGGATTACAACGCCTCCACCGGCAGCGCCGAAACCCTGGCGCCTGGCGAAATTCTTTTGGAGGAAGCGCGCGGCAAGCACCAGGGGGAAACCCTGACGGTGCTGGGGGAGACCTTTGACATCAAAAAACGCCTTCCCAAGCAGCTCAGCGCGGGCTCAAGCATGGCCATTATGTACAACTGCCACTACATCGTGGTGGACAGCCTGGAGACCTTTGAACGCCTGGACGCGGCGCAGCGGGAGGTTTACGGGCAGGCGGCCTCGTCCGCCAAGACGCAGATGGCCTTTGACGTCAGCGGCAGCGACGAACAGGAACTCGCCCTGCGCGAAGCCCTGATTTACGCCTTGCCGTACAGCCTCTTTTCCCTCAGCTCCCGCGCGGAGGCGCACCAGGAGGCGTTGGAGCTCTTTGGCGGGCTTTTGTTCGCGGGGCTGTTCCTGGGCGCGCTGTTCATCATGGCCATGATCCTCATCGTTTACTACAAGCAGATCACCGAAGGCTACGACGATGTGGAGCGCTACCGCATTATGCGCAAAGTCGGCCTGAGCCGCCACGAGATCAAACGCTCCATTTCCTCGCAGGTTCTGGTAATGTTCTTCCTGCCGCTATTGAGCGCCGGGGTGCATGTGGTGTTTGCGTTTCCCGCGCTGGCGCTGATGTTTCGGGCGTTCAACATGGCCAATACCCGTTTGATGATCGCTTGCGCGCTGGGGAGCTTTGCGGTGTTTGCGCTGATCTACACCGCTGTATACCTTGTGACCGCCCGCGTATACTACCGCATCGTCAGCGAATGAAGAGGAGGCGGAACAATGCAAAAAGCCAAGCGTTTGGCGGGAGATTTCATTTTTGGCATGGGCTTTGCCCTGACCTGCGCGCTGCTGGTGCCGGTGTGCCTGCTGCTCATCTGCGTCTACGGCGTGTTTACCGCCGCCGGATCCATAAGCCTGCGCCTGGGCGGGCAAAAAGCCAAGGGCCTAGAAAGCCCTGGGGGAGAAGCGCGATTGGAATAAGGAAACGGGCCGTAAAAAGCGGCCCGTTTCCTTAGGGCATGGCCGAGTTCCCCCGGCGCCCCTTCCGCCTCGGCCAGCGCGCCGTTTTTTTGGGCTTCTACGCGCTCAAATGTCAATAAAATATGAAAAAACGGTGGCGCATAACGCCTGTTTATGATAGAATGAAAAATGGCTTGTGCCAATCTAGCAGCGTATGCGAGGGATGAGGCTTGACAGAACGCGCAAAACGGCTGATGGACGCCATGGCCCTGGGCTCCGGGGAAGGCGTGCTGGTGCATAACCCCAGCAACATGTTCTACCTGTCCGGCTACACGGGCGAAGGTCTGGTGCTTTTGACGCGCCAGGGCTGCGTGGTGGTAACGGACTTCCGCTACACGGAGCAGGCGGAAAACCAGGCCAAGGGCTTTTCCGTTCATATGACGGACGCGGGACGCTCCCACGCGGCCATCGTCGCCCAGCTGTGCGAGATGGACGGTATCGAAACCCTGTACTACGAGGACGACTACATTTCCGTGCGCACCCTGGAAGGCCTGCGCAAGCAGATGCCGTCCATGACGTGGAAAAGCGCGGAAGGCGCGGCCGAACGCCTCCGCGAAGTCAAGGACGAGGCGGAGCTGGCGCTCATCGCCCAGGCATGCCGCATCACGGGCGAGGCGTTTGAGCGCATCCTGGGCAGCATCCGCGAAGGCGTGAGCGAAAAGGAGCTGGCGCTCAGCCTGGAGTATGACATGATGAGCCACGGCGCGGCGTCGCCGTCGTTTTCCACCATCGTGGCCGCAGGCCCCAACGGTTCCCTGCCGCATGCCGTGCCGGGCGCTTACCGTCTGCGCCGGGGCGACATGATTACCATGGACTTCGGCGCGCGCTTTGGCAACTACTGCGCCGACATGACCCGCACCGTCGCCCTGGGCGATCCCGGCGAGGACATGAAACGGGTGTACCGCGTCGTTCAGGACGCCCAGCAAATGGCGCAGGACGCGGTGGCCGCCGGCAAGCGCTGCCGAGACATCGACGCCATCGCCCGGGATTACATCTATGCCCAGGGCTACGAAGGACGGTTCGGCCATGGTCTGGGCCACGCGGTGGGCATCGACATACACGAAAACCCGCGCCTGAGCCAGAGCAGTCAGGACGTGCTCAAGGCCGGCCAGGTCATGACCGTCGAACCCGGTGTCTACCTGCCGGGCGTGGGCGGCGTGCGCATTGAGAACTCCGTGATTGTGCGCGAGGGCGGCTGCGACGTGCTGACCACGCCTACGCGCGACCTCATCATCCTATAACCCCATTGAGAACGAGGAGGAACCCAACATGATTACAGCGGGCGATTTTCGCAAAGGCATCACCATCGAGTGGGACGGCGGCGTGTGGAACATCGTGGACTTCCAGCACGTCAAGCCCGGCAAGGGCGCGGCGTTCGTGCGCACGCGGCTGAAAAACATCATGACCGGCGCCGTGATCGAGCGCAGCTTCAACCCCACGGATAAGATGCCCCGCGCCATCGTGGAAACCAAGGAAATGCAGTACGTTTACAACGATAGCGGCCTGTATTACTTCATGGACATGGACACCTACGAGCAGCTGCCCCTGAACAAAGACCAGGTGGAAGACGCCATTCCCTTCGTCAAGGAAGGTACCAACGTGACCGTGCGCTTCTTCAAGGGCAGCGCCTTCAGCGTGGCGGCGCCCAACTTCGTGGAATTGGAGATTACCGACACCGAGCCCGGCTTCAAGGGCGATACCGCGAGCAATACCTATAAGCCGGCCACCGTGGAAACCGGCTACACCCTGCAGGTGCCGCTGTTCATCAACACGGGCGACCGCATCCGCGTGGACACCCGCACCGGCGAATACATGGAGCGTTGCTGAGCGATGAGTGAGAAAGAAAACAACATGAAGGAGCTTTTGGACCGCGCGGCATACCTGCGCGGCCTGGCGGCGGGCATGGGCCTGGACGAGAGCCGCAACGAAAACAAGCTGCTGGTGCAGCTGGTGGGCCTGGTGGACGAGCTGGCCAAGAAGCTGGCCGACTTGGACGGCGAAGTGGGCGAGCTGAGCGAATACGTGGAAGACCTGGATTCCGACTTGGCCGACATGGAAGACGCGCTGTTTGACGACGAGTGCGAAGGCTGCGAGGAAGAGGATTGCGAAGGCTGCCACGTGCACGACGAGGAACTGTCCTTTGACTGCCCGCATTGCGGCCATACCGTGATGCTCAAGGCGTCGGACATCGACTTCGAGGAAAGCCCCGTGTGCGAAAAGTGCGGCCAGCCCTTCTTTACGGACACCGAAGACGACGAATAATTAAGAGAAAAGCCAAGCCCGGGAGGATGAACCTCCCGGGCTTTTGCGACGCCCTTGGCTTTAGCAGCCGTGGCATCCGCCCGAGCAATGCGAGCAACCGCAGCTGCACTTGTGATGCCGCCGGTCGCGAATCATTTTGAACACGACGGCGCCAACAATCAGCAACAGTATGCCGCCCACGATCCATGTGGCCATTCCTTTTCGCTCCTTTCACGCCCGGGCGCTTTAGGCGCCCATAGCTTTGCTGGAAAGATGCCGGCTGTCGTAGCGGTTGGGGCGTACCACCAGGTAAACCAGCACGCCCAGCAGAACAAACGCCGCCGCCGTTCCCAGCCCGAAACCGGCGCCGCCCAAAAGCAGCCCCAGCTGGTAGACAATCAGCGCAACCGCGTAGGCAAATCCGCATTGGTATCCAATGGCAAACAAAGTCCATTTGGGACTGTTCATCTCGCGCTTGATGGCGCCCATGGCGGCAAAACACGGCGCGCACAGGAGGTTAAAGATCAGGAAGGCAAACGCCGCCAGCTTTCCGTGGCCGTTGCTTTCCTTTTCGAAGCCAGCCGCAATGGGCGACAGGCCCTGCTCGATCTCCTCGCTGGTGCCTTCTTCCAGGAGGGCCATGGCCGCGTCGTTGCCTTCGTCGTCCACCACGCCGTAGAGCACGCCAAAGACGCTCACCACTTCCTCCTTGGCCACCAGGCCCATCACGGTGGCTACGGTGGACTGCCAGCTGCCAAAGCCCAGCGGCTCGAACACCGGGGCCGCCACGCTGCCGATTTTGCCCAGCATGCTGTCATCCATATCCTCCACCGCGCCAAAGGCGGTTTCCTGGGTTTGCGCCGCGGCAACGCCGCCGTCCTCGGGCGCCTGTACGGGAGCCCAGCCATAGCTTGAGGTAAACCAGATGAAGATGCTGGATACCAAAATCACCGTTCCCGCGCGCCGGATGAAGCTCCAGCCGCGCTCCCACATGCTGTGCAGCACGTTTTTGGGACTGGGCGCGTGATAGGCGGGCAGCTCCATGACAAAGGGCGCGGGCTCGCCGGAGAAGGGACGGGTCTTTTTGAGCAGGATGCCGCTGAGGATAATGGCGGCCACGCCGATGAAGTAAGCGCCGGTGGAAACCCAGGCGGAGTTGTGAAACAGCGCGCCGGCAATGAGGCCCACGATGGGCATCTTAGCGCCGCAGGGGATGAAGGTGGTGGTCATGATGGTCATCTTGCGGTCGCGTTCGTTTTCGATGGTGCGCGAAGCCATCACGCCCGGCACGCCGCAGCCGGTGCCGATCAGCATGGGGATGAAGCTCTTGCCCGACAGCCCGAACTTGCGGAACACCCGGTCCATGATGAAGGCAATGCGGGCCATGTAGCCCACGTCCTCCAGGATGCCCAGCAGGATGAAGAGCACCAGCAGTTGCGGCACGAAGCCCAGCACCGCGCCCACGCCGCCGATGATGCCGTCGCCGATGAGCCCCACCAGCCAATCCGCCGTGCCGATGGAGGTCAGCCACGCCGTCGCCGGCGCCTGAATCCACGCGCCGATGAGGGTGTCGTTGGTAAAGTCGGTCAGAAGGGTGCCGATGGTGGTCCAGGAGATGTAGTACACCAAAAACATGACCGCCACAAAGATGGGCAGCGCCAACCAGCGGTTGGTAACCACGCGGTCGATTTTGTCCGATGTGGTCAGCGAGCCCTTGGGCCGTCCTTTTCTGACGCAGGTGGATACCAGGCGGTTGATATAGGCGTAGCGCTGGTTGGTGATGATGGATTCCGCGTCGTCGTCCATTTCCTGCTCGCAGGAACGGATGGTTTCCTCGATGGCCTTGCCGATGCCCTGAGGAAGGCGAAGCTCGGCGGCGACTTTTTCGTCGCGTTCAAACAGCTTGATGGCGTACCAGCGCGCCAGGTGCGGCGCCACGATGCTTCCCGCGTGAACGCTGCCGTCCGCGTGGTGATGATGCTCGGCCTCTTGGCCGTCGCGGTGGGTGATGAGGTCTTCGATATGCGCGATGGCGTGTTCCACGCTGCCGGCAAACACGTGGGGCGGCTCGGCGGCGGAGCGCGACCGGGCCAGCTCAGCGGCTTTGCGGGCTGCCTCCTGGCTGCCCGTGCCTTTGAGCGCCGAGGTTTCCACCACCTGGCAGCCCAGCGCCTCGCCCAGCTTTTGAAGCTGAATCACGTCGCCGTTTTTGCGGGTGATATCGCTCATGTTCAGCGCGATGACCATGGGAATGCCAAGCTCCGCCAGCTGCGTGGTCAGGTAGAGGTTGCGCTCAATGTTGGTGGCGTCCACGATGTTGATAATGGCGTCCGGCTTTTCATTGACCAGGTATTCCCGGGCCACCACCTCCTCCAGCGTGTAGGGCGACAGGCTGTAGATGCCCGGCAGATCCTGGAGGATGACATCGTGATTTCCTTTCAGCCGGCCTTCCTTCTTTTCCACCGTAACGCCCGGCCAGTTGCCCACGTATTGGTTGGAGCCGGTCAGGTCGTTAAACAGGGTCGTTTTGCCGCTATTGGGGTTGCCCGCGAGGGCCATTCGGATAGCCATGGTGGTTCCTCCCTCGATGTTAGTTATGTCAAACTCATGGACGGGTCAAAGGCGCCTGCGCGTGTCAGGCGCCTATTCCACCTCGATCAGCTCCGCGTCGCTTTTGCGAACGGACAGCTCGTAGCCGCGCACCGTCAGCTCTACCGGATCCCCCAGAGGGGCCACTTTGCGCACGTATACCTCCGTGCCTTTGGTCAGCCCCATGTCCATGATGCGCCGCTTCAGCGCGCCTTGGCCGTGAAGCCTGGCGACTACGGCCGTTTTTCCCACAGGTACGTCCCTCAATGTTTTCATCGCGCTCTCTCCTTTTTTGTTCTGAACCCCGACGAGGTCACACCAGGATGCGCATGGCCAGGGATTTGTCCAGCGCGACCCGGCAATCCTTGACGGACAAAATCAGGTTGCCGCCCAGCTCGCTGATGACCGTGACCTGCTCGCCCACCACAAAGCCCATTTCCGCCAGGTGCTGGCGTACTTCGTCCCTGCCGGTGATTTTGCGGATGATGCTGGTTTCGCCCACCCCTGTCATGCCCAAAGGCACCATTGGCCGCCTCCTTCCTGCGTTTCTGCTGTTGTGGCGAGAAGTTAATCAAAACTAACCCCAAGCCATGCATAGTTTAGCATCTCTAACATACGCTGTCAAGCAAAAAAAAGCGGCTCACGCCGCTTCAGACTGTCGAAAAACCCTTTTAGGAGGTTCGGAGGGC
>DVME01000042.1 GCA_018715175.1 Candidatus Limiplasma stercoravium | reverse complement strand
GCAGACCCGCAACCTCAATCGTCGCGGCGGGCGCTGGCCGCGCCCACCGCTCGTTTCGGTTGACTCCTTCGGGTCGCTTTGCCACCTTCGGTGGCAACAGCCCACTGGGCTGACGCTTCCCTCCGTCCCCTCCGAACTGCCTTCCGAACCCAGCGACATGCGCGGTGGGTTCGGAAGCCTTGCGTAGCAAGGTTTCTGACTGGAAAGGAAAACCCTTTCCCGTGTTTTTTTGCGTCCATTCAAGAGATCACGAGCGCGTGGACGCTTGTTTTGGCGGCAACAAAGATGAAAAAATATGAAAAAATATGAAAATAGGGATTGCGTAACCGTAAGGAAGATGATATACTGACGTCAACACAACATCTTGCCGCACCGTTGGGAGGGAAGAAAATGCCGCAAGACCAAAAGCTGTACACCGTCAACGAAGTTGCCGAAATTACGCTGATGACCCCGCGCACCATACGAAATTACCTGCGCTCCGGCGCGCTCAAAGGCCGCAAGGTAGGCGGCCAATGGCGCTTTACCCAGGAGGATGTACAGGCCTTGCTCGGGGCAAAAGACGTCCGCACCCATATGAAGCAAACCCAGGAGGATAAGCTCTCCGCGTTTCTGCAAGGAAAGGAAAAGCACGGCGATGTTAGCGTTTGTTCCATTATTGACGTCTATCTTCCCCAACACGCGATCGCCCAGAAATGCGAGCAGGTATGCGCTCTGTTTTCGGTGGAATCACAAACGCCGATATCGTTTCATTTTGAATACGACGACGCGGCAGAAAAAGGCCGCTTTGTGGTTTTTGCCCCGCCTGCGCTTGTGATCGAAGTGATGAAGGTTTTTTCGGATCAATAATCTTCCGATTGATAGGAGAAGCCGAAAATGAAATACAAGCCCTTTTTTCTGACGATGCTTGCTATGGTGTTTCTCTCCAGCGTCACGGCGCTGGTGGCTCCTTTTCTTTTGCAGGCTTGGAGCCGTGACACTCAGCGCGCGCCTCTGACCTTCCAGCGAATTTTGCTGCTGGTGAGCGTTATTTTTGCTTCCAAGGTATTGAGCGTAGGCCTCACGGTCTATCGAGAACGATTTGCAAAAGAGTTTAACAAAAAGAATTTTCTTTCCATGCTGAACGACGCTTTTTATATGTCGTATGACGAAATTCTCAAAGAAGGCCCGACCCATTTGCTGGAGAGGATCGCCCTTGCGGTAGAGAGCATTTACTCGCACATGACCGGAGGCTTTCTTGAGATTTGGTCGGGCATCGGCGTCGCGCTGATCTGCCTATTGCTAATCGCAGGAGTCCAAACATGGTTGGCTGCTTTGCTTTTTGTGGCGCTTCCTCTCAACTACTTCGGGTTTCGTGCATTAAACCGCCAGCTGGCCCAGCGCTGCCAAACCATGCAGGAGCAGACCAGCAAGGGCTTTCAGCAAGTGCTATCGCGCATTCAAAACGTAGACGCTTTCAAGCAGCTACCGGAATACAGCCCTTTGTTGAAAGGCTTGACGCCTGCGGCCCAACGCATTTACGGCAGCATGGCGCGCGTCAACGAATATGCCCAGTCCATGTCCATTGGGCTTGAAGGCTTGACGCAGATCATTCAAAACATTGCGATGCTGGCTTTGGTGCATGCCTTTTCCAACGGCCTAATCAACGCCTACTCCCTTCTGTTGGGGACTTTGGTTGTGCCTGTGTACTTTACGTCGGTCAAGGCGATTGTCAACGCCCATATCAACAAACGCGACTTTGATGTGGCCATGGATTTTCAAAAGGAGCTTAAGGAACGCCGGGAGCGGGACGGCAAACAGCCGCTTCAGGCTGTGCAGGACGTATCGCTTCATATTGCGAGTCTGACGCTGCCGGGCCGCGAATTGCCTTTTGGCGCGCAGGCCGTTTTGCATAAAGGCGATATCGCGCAAATCTGCGGCGCCAGCGGATGCGGAAAAAGTACCTTGGCTAAGGCGATGCTCAATTTTCGTCCTAGCGACGGGCTCGCGATCAACGGTCTGAAAATCGACCAATACCAAAACCGGGATCTTCGCGCGCGCGTAGAATACGTTCCGCAAAGCACGCCCATCCTCTGCGGCACGCTGCGGGAGAACCTATTTTTGAACGGAAACCCGGCCCATGCTTCGGATGAATGGCTTTTGAAGCATCCCTTGCTTCAATCCATTTTGGAAAGCAAAACGCTGGATGAAGAAATCCTAGAAAACGGCGCCAACCTATCCGGAGGGGAAAAACAGAAAATTGCGTTGGTGCGCGCGCTGCTGTCTAGGCCGGATGTTTTGATTCTGGACGAGGTTTGCAGCCATATTGACGGCGATGCAAGGACGCAGATATACCAATTTCTCAACGACAGCAGGCATGAGCGCGTGACGCTTCTCATTGCCCACGAAGCGCTCCCGGACGGGCTGGTCAACGTTTGGCTCAACCGTGAAGAGGCGCCAAACGCCTGCGGCGCGTAAGGACGTTCCGCCTTCGCGCGCCGCAGGAAGCGCCCTTTTGGTTCTCGACGTACTCGCAAGGGCGCGACGTACTCGCAAGGGCGCAAAACTTGTATTTTTCTTGCGTGGGTGCTATAATAAAAGGTAATCATACTCAGGGGAGGTGAGCGGTTGGTCAGGAGCATGACCGGCTATGGCCGGTGCCGCGTCTGCCGCGAAGGGCGCGAGATGACCCTGGAACTCAAAGCCGTCAATCACCGCTTTTTGGACCCTGCTTTCCGCCTTCCGAAAAACCTTGGCTTTTTGGAGGAAACGCTGCGCGCGCTCGTCAATCGCAGCGGCCTTCAGCGCGGCCATGTGGAGGTATTCGTTGCCTATCAAAACGCGCGCGAGGACGCCCGTGCGGTGAGCGTGGATCGATGCCTTCTTTCCTCCCTGCGCCGCGCGCTCGACGACGCGGGGGATGAGCTGCAAGCCTACGCGCCCTTGGGCGCGGGAGAGGCGCTGGCGCTCAGCGGCGCGTTAAGCGTTGTGCAGGCCGATGAGGACGTGGAAGCTGTGAACGATTTGTTGGCCGAGGCTTTTTCCGGCGCGCTGGAACAGCTGCAAGCCATGCGCCAAGCGGAAGGCGAGCACCTCAGCCGCGATTTGCTCAACAACCTGGACGCGCTGGAAGCGCTGCGCGAATCCATAGCCCGGCGCGCGCCAGAGGTGCCGCTGGAATACCGCCGCCGGCTGGAGGCGCGCCTGGAGGAATGGCTTGCAGAACCGGCGGATCCCCAGCGCGTGGCGCAGGAGGTGGCGCTCATGGCCGACCGCTGCGCCATTGACGAGGAGCTCAGCCGCCTGGAGGGGCACATCCGCCAGTTTGCCCAAACGGTCGAAAAAGGCGGCGAGGCGGGACGCCGGCTGGACTTTCTTTTGCAGGAAATGAACCGCGAGGTCAACACCATCGGTTCAAAGGCCGCCGACGCCGCCATTGTCCAGGCCGTGGTGGACGCCAAATGCGTGGTCGAAAAGCTGCGCGAACAGGTTCAAAACGCCGTGTAAAGGAGGCAAGGGATGCTTCGTCTCATCAACATCGGCTTTGGCAACATGGTGGCCGCCGAGCGCATCGTGGCCATCGTCAGCCCGGACAGCGCCCCGGTCAAACGCATGATCCAGGAGGCGCGCGAGCACAAGCGCGTCATCGACGCTACGCAGGGCAGACGCACCCGGGCCGTGATTCAAACCGACAGCGACCACGTGGTTCTTTCCGCCATACAGCCGGAAACCATCGCCGGGCGCGTAGGCACATCCGGCACGCGCTTTGAGGAGAGGGAGGAATAAGCCATGCAGCCACAGCATATCCGAAAGGGCATGCTGCTGATTGTGTCCGGGCCGTCCGGCGCGGGCAAAGGAACGCTTTGTCAACGGCTACTCGAAAACGATCCCAGCTTTCGCTTCTCGTGCAGCGTTACCACACGCCAGCCGCGCAGAAACGAAATCGACGGCGTGCATTACCACTTCGTCACCGAGGAGGCTTATCGCCGGCTTGTCGCTGAGGACGCTTTTTTGGAGCATGCCACGGTTCATGGGCATCATTACGGCACGCTGCGCCAGCCCGTGGAGGAGATGATGGCCCAAGGCATGAACGTGCTGTTGGATATCGACTCCCAAGGCGCCCTGAACGTCATGCGGACCGCCCGCGAATATGTGAGCGTCTTTATCGCCCCGCCCGCAGTCGAGGAACTGCGCGTGCGCCTGTGCATGCGCAACACCGACGGCCCCGAGGAAATCGAACGTCGGCTCAACAACGCCCGCGCGGAGCTCAAGCGCATTGGCTGCTACCAATACGTCATCATCAACGACCAGCTGGAGCTGGCCTACGCCCAGCTCCAAGCCATCGTAACCGCTGAAAAGCAAAGAACCACGCGCTTTCAGCCCTGCATTCCCGAATCCAGGCGATAACGCCCAACAAGGAGGAAACCCCAAATGGCCATTGTCGAACCCACGATTGTCGAACTGTGCGAAAAGGTGGATTGCCGCTATACCCTGGTGGTGGAGGCCAGCAAGCGCGCCCGTCAGCTGGTGGGCAAAGCGCAGCCCCTCATCGACCCCAAGGACATGAAGCCACTCAAAATCGCTGTGGAGGAAATCAACCGCGGGCTGCTCACCTACGAGCGCGACCCGGAACTGGAGGATTGACATGCTCTCAGGCAAGCATGTGGTGCTAGGGGTCACGGGCGGCATCGCCGCATATAAGGCCTGCGAGGTCGTTAGCCGCCTTCGCAAGCTGGGCGCGGGCGTGGACGTCATCATGACCGCCAACGCCACGCGGCTGGTCGCGCCTCTGACCTTTGAAACCCTCAGCGGCGCGCCGGTGTGCGTGGATACGTTCGAGCGGACAGGCGCCTGGGACGTGCGGCATATTTCCCTGGCGCAAAAGGCCGACCTGATGCTGGTGGCGCCGGCGACCGCTAACCTCATGGCCAAGCTTGCCCATGGCATCGCCGACGATATGCTCACCACCACCCTGCTTGCGACCCGGGCGCCCATTGCGCTGGCGCCCGCCATGAACACCGGCATGTGGACCGCCGCCGTCACGCAGGAGAATTTGCGCATCCTGCTGGAGCGCGGTGTGCAAATGATCGGCCCCGGCAGCGGGCGCTTGGCCTGCGGCGATACGGGGGAGGGGCGCATGAGTGAGCCGGCGGATATCGTGGCGGCGGCGCAAAAATTGCTTTTGCCCGTGCGCGATATGGAAGGCTTGCGCGTGCTGGTTACTGCCGGGCCGACGGTGGAACGCATCGACCCCGTGCGCTACCTTACCAACGATTCATCCGGGAAGATGGGGTACGCGCTGGCAAGGGCCGCGCGCGAACGCGGGGCCGAGGTCACGCTGCTCACCGGGCCGACGCGCCTTGCTACGCCGCAGGGCGTTTGCGCTGTGCCCATTGTGAGCACGCAGGATCTCTACGACGAAGCGCTGCGCCGCGCGCCCGGGCAGGACATCATTGTCCAGGCAGCCGCGCCGGCCGATTACCGCCCCGAAACCGTCAGCCCGCAAAAGCTCAAAAAGCATGGCGGCGAGGCGCTGGTGCTGCGCTTGGTGGAAAATCCGGACGTGGCGCAAGCCATCGGCCGCCAAAAACGCGAGGGCCAGGTGCTGGTGGGCTTCGCGGCCGAAACCCAGAACCTGACGGACAATGCGCTGCGCAAGCTGGAAGCCAAAAACCTCGACCTCATCGTGGCCAACGACGTTACGGCCGAAGGCGCTGGCTTTGGTACGGATACCAACATCGTCACCCTTCTGACCCGCACGCAGGCGCAGAGCCTCCCTCGGATGAGCAAGGACGACGTGGCCAACCGCATTTGGGATCGAGCTCTTGAAATCAGACGCGAGGCGTTGCAGCCCGCGTGAACAAAAGCCCAAACAGAATGGAGGGATCCCCCATGGCGAACGAACGCAAGACGGTGATCGTGACCGACTCCTCCTGTGATTTGAGCGACGAACAGCTACAGCGTTACGGCATCCGCATGATTTCCCTGCGGGTGGTCTGCCAAAACGCTGAGTACCGCGACCGGGTAGACATCACCGAGGAAGAGCTGTACGCCCTGCTGGAACGGGAATTGCCCAAAACCAGCCTCCCCCTGCCGGAAGACGTCACGTCGCTGTACGAGCAAATCAAGGCGGAGGGCGCGACGGATGTGATTCACCTGTCCATTTCCTCCGGCTTGAGCGGCACGTTCAACATGGTGCGCATGATTACCGAAGAAATCCAGGGCGATATGCGCGTACACATGGTGGATTCCAAAACGCTGTCCACGGGCTTGGGCATGATGGTACTGGCGGCGGCCCGCGCGCTGGAAGACGGCGCCACGCCGGAGGAAGCCGTCGCCTGCGCGCTGAACGTGCGCAAGCGGCAGCTGGGGATGTTCATCATCCGCACGTTGGAATTCTTGCGCAAGGGCGGGCGTATCGGCCGCGTGGAAGGCGTGGTGGGTAGCCTGCTTAACATCAAGCCCATCATTTATGTCAATGACGAGGGTGTCTATGAAACCCTGGCCAAAGCGCGGGGATACCGCAGCGCCGTGGATACCATGCTGTCTGAAGCCAAACGGTTTTTTGGAAATACGCGCATGGAGCTCAGCGTTGTGCATGGGCAAGCTCGCGCGGACGCCGAAGCGCTCCTGGAGCGCCTCAAGTCAGAGCTCAACGTGGCCGAAGGCGCGTTTGTCAGCCCGGTTAGCCCCGTGTTGGCCATCCACACGGGCCCGGGGCTTCTGGGTGTTGTGGGCAACAAGGTGGATGCGCCGTAATCGGCGGCGGATAGAGCGGAAGGTCGGGGCATTCGGGCTCCGGCCTTTTGAGTAGGCACGGCTCGGGCTGAATGAGGTAAACATCCAGCGTTACGCGCACCTGCGCCTGAAAGCAGGCGTCCTGGCTGCAGGGCTGCGCGCATAGCAGGCAGACGCAGGCCGTGAGGTACAGGCATTGACGGTCGGCGGGGAGGCAGTCGCAGCGCACGCTGACTTCCGTTTCGATGACGCCGTCGCCGTGGTAGGTGCCCTGGCAGCGGTCGCAGACCTTCGCGCATACGGGAATGCGCACGCGCAGGCAAGCGCCTCGGCAGGCGTCATACACCGGCGTCCATTCGGGCTGGGCGCCGTTTTGCGCAAGCGAAACCAGCGTAAGCGGCGGCTGGACGCAGGCGGGCAGCCCGTTAAGGCACAGGGAGACGTCCAGACAGGGAATGGTGCGCCGGTCGCAGGCGACGATGCGGGGCAGCAGCACGCCTTCGGGCTTGCGAGGGCGGCAGCGGCAGGCGGACGGCGGTTTGGGGCTGCAAGATGGGCAGCCGCAGGGCGGGTGATTCATAGGGCTCCCTCCTGACAAAAGCAAGATGGGACGGACGATACCGTCCATCCCATCCTATGCCGCGCCTGCGTGGGCGTGCGCTAGGGCCATTGAACGCTTTGCGCCGTCGCCACGCCGCCGGACAAAGTGATCAGTATGCCTACCTGCGCGTCCTGCGTTACGGCCACGCCCGCGCCTGCGCGCAGCAGGCTTTCCACCACGCCGTCGTCGGGCGTGGACGGCTTTTCGGCCGTGCTGGTGGAAATAACGGCCCATTGCGGCCGCACGATATTGACGAAAGCCTCGCTGGTGGCGTCGTCCTGCCCGTGGTGCGCGACCTTGAGCACATCCACCTGCGAAAACGCGCCGGCAGCCAAAAGCTCCGCTTCTTCCGGCAACTCCATGTCGCCGGTCAGCAGCATGTCGCCCTCGGGGGTTGTAAGGAGCAGGACGAGCGAGTTGTTGTTTTCCTTGTCGTTATCTTGCGTCAGAGGCCCCAGCACCCAAAACGTACAGCCTTGACCGGCCTCCAGCTCGTCGCCGGCTGAAAGCCAGCTTAATGCGGCGCCGCGCTTTTGCGTCGTTTTGTAAACGGGATGATCCTCCAGGCTCTTTTCGCTGTGCAGCGTGCCGGCGTATACCCTGTCCACCTCGATGTCGCTTTTGAGCAGCTGGTTCAGCCCGCCTACGTGATCTTTGTCCGTATGGGTCAGGATAACGCCGTCCAAGCGCGTTACTTCAAAGGCGCGCAGCACGCTTTCAAGCTGGTCGTAGCTGTCTTTGGTGCCGGTGTCCACCAAGTAGCGCCGCTCGCCCAAAAACAGGAGCGCGCTATCAGCCTTGCCAACGTTGATAAACAGGGCGGAAACCTCGGCCTGCGCCGCCGCGGGCACCCACAGCGCCGCGCACAGCGCCACAAGCAGCGCCATAAGGATGATGGCCAATCGCTTGATGGTTCTCACCTCCTTGAGACTATTTTACCCGAAAGGGCCATACTTTGAAAAGAGAAAAAAACCGTGACAAGCGCGGGACGATGGTGTATACTGCCTGGGTACAGGATTTGGAAAGGAACGGTGGACGATGAGCATTCTTTTGGCCGCTCTCCTGGGATTGATTCAGGGCTTGGCAGAGTTTCTGCCCATATCTTCAAGCGGACATTTGAACCTGTTGCAAGCCCTGTTTGGCGTAGACATAGAGCATCAGCTGCTTTTTAACATTCTGCTGCATGTGGGCACGCTGGCGGCGGTGGCCATCGTGTTTTGGAAGGACTGGCTGGATATGATTGCCCATCCCATCCGCAACCGCACGCTGCTTTTGCTCTTTGTCGCGTCCCTGCCGGCGCTGGCGGGCAAGGTGATCTTCAGCGATTCGCTGGATTATGTGGAAACGCATAACGACATCCTGGGCTTGTGCTTTTTGCTCACGGGCGCGATGCTGATGCTGAGCCAATGGCTGTCGCAGCGCAACGCGCGGCGCGGCGTGGAGAAGCGGCAGGTCGGCATGGGCGAGGCGGTGGCCATGGGCTGCTTGCAAGCGGTGGGTATGCTGCCGGGCGTGAGCCGCAGCGGTTCGACCATCTTTGGCGGCATGTGCGCGCGCCTGGACCGTACTACGGCTGCGAAGTTTAGCTTTATGATGAGCGCTCCGGCCATTTTGGGCGGCCTGGTCAGCGAGAGCCTGGCGGTTATGGAGGAAGGCATCTACATCGGCGGCGATCTGCCCGCGATTTTGGTGGGCATGTTGGTTGCTGGCGTGAGTGGCTATTTGTCCGTGCGTTTCTTCCTCAAGCTCATCAACCGCATTTCCCTGAATTGGTTTGCGCTGTATGTCGGGCTGTTGGGCATTCTGGTGATTATCCTGCAAGCCGTGGGCGTGATGTAAGGCAAGCCGCCCGGACGTTTGAACGTCCAGGCGCAGCTTGTCGAAAAAGTCCGCCTGCGGCGGCCTTTTCCGCCAAAACACGTTTCCCCTGCGCCTTCGGCGCGGCCGGGGAAACGTGCAAGGAAACCTTGCTGCGCAAGGATTCCGAACCCACCGCGCATGTCGCTGG